>NZ_JBEYFS010000234.1:0-18221 GCF_040634475.1 Streptomyces sp. NPDC007095 | reverse complement strand
AACCTTGAACCTCTTTTCCGTGTGGGGCCCCCCCCCGGGGGGGGGGGGGGGGGGGCGGCCCCGCCCGCCCCCCCCCCCCCGCCACGTGTTCGCTCGGGCGACCATCGGAATGCGGGGCCCGCCCGCGCCTGCGACGATCGCTGCATGATCGTTCGGCTCCGGTCACTCCTGACGCAGTGGACGGCCGTCGTGCCCGTGGTCGCGGTGATCCTGCTGGTCTTCACCTGGGGGCGCGACCTGCCCGGCGCGATCGTCGCACTGGTGACCCTCGTCCTGGCCGGGGCGGTGCTGGCCGCGGTCCACCACGCCGAGGTGGTCGCGCACCGGGTCGGCGAACCCTTCGGTTCCCTCGTCCTGGCCGTCGCGGTCACGATCATCGAAGTGGCGCTCATCGTGACCTTGATGGCGGACGGCGGCGCAAAGAGCTCGACGCTCGCCCGTGACACGGTGTTCGCGGCCGTGATGATCACGTGCAACGGCATCGTGGGACTGTGCCTGCTCGTCGCCTCCCTGCGCCACGGGCTCGCCGTCTTCAACGCGGAGGGCACCGGCGCCGCCCTGGCGACCGTCGCGACGCTGGCCACGCTCTGTCTCGTCTTCCCGACCTTCACCACCAGCAAGCCGGGCCCGGAGTTCTCCACGGTCCAGCTCACCTTCGCCGCGCTCGCCTCACTCGTCCTGTACGGCCTGTTCGTGACGACCCAGACCGTGCGGCACCGCGACTACTTCCTCCCGATCACCCGTCTGGGCGAGTTGATCGACGTGGACGAACACGCGAACGCCCCGTCCGCCCGTGCCGCCGGGATCAGCCTGGGCCTGCTCGCCCTGGCCCTCGTCGGAGTGGTCGGCCTCGCCAAGGGCGTGTCGCCCACCATCGAGTCCGGCGTCGAGGCGGCCGGTATGCCGCAGTCCGTGGTCGGTGTGATCATCGCGCTGCTCGTGCTGCTGCCGGAGACCATCGCAGCGGTCCGGTCGGCCCGCCGCGACCGGGTGCAGACGAGCCTGAACCTCGCCTTCGGCTCCGCGATGGCCAGCATCGGCCTGACGATTCCCGCGGTCGCCCTGGCGTCCGTCTGGCTCTCCGGACCGCTCGTACTCGGCCTAGGCTCCACCCATATGGTGCTGCTCGCGCTCACGGTGGTCGTGAGTTCCCTGACGGTCGTCCCCGGACGCGCGACCCCCCTCCAGGGAGGCGTGCATCTGGTGGTGTTCGCTGCGTACTTGGAGCTGGCGGTCACTCCCTAGCCGCCCGCCCGGTGGAGCCGATGCTCAGCCGGTGGAGCCGATGCTCAGCCGGTGGAGCCGATGCTCAGCCGGTGGAGCCGATGCTCAGCCGGTGGAGCCGATGCTCAGCCGGTGAAGCCGATGCTCAGCCGGTGGAGCCGATGTTCAGCCGGCGTAGCCGACGCTCACTCCGTGGCCGGTGCGACGGCCATCCGGGGCACCGGCCTGGTCTCCGGCAGCAGGGCGAAACACCCGAGGCTGAACAGGGCGACCCCCGTCAGATACGCCGCCACACCCCAGGGCACCCGCTCTCCCTCGGCCACCGCCGTCGCCACGATGGGCGTGAGCGCGCCGCCCAGGACCCCGCCCAGGTTGTAGCCCACCGCCGCCCCCGTGCAGCGCACCCGAGGCTCGTACAACTCCGGCAGATACGCGGCGATCACGGCGAACATCATGATGAACGCGAGCAGCGCCACCAGGAAGCCCAGGAACATCAACAGGGGTTCGCCGGTCGACAGCAGCGCGATCATCGGGAACATCCACAGTGCCGAGGCCGTACACCCCGCCAGACACAGCGGCCGCCGTCCGTAGCGGTCACCGAGAAGGGCCATCACGGGCGTCAGGGAGCCCTTCACCACCACGGCCGCCATGATGCAGGACAGCATGACGGTACGGCTCACCCCGAGCCGCTCGACGCCGTAGGCGAGCGCCCAGGTCGTCACCGCGTAGAACACGGCGTAGCCGACCGCGAGTCCACCGGCGGTCAGCAGGACGAGCCGCCAGTGGTCGCGCACCACCTCGGCGAGCGGCACACGCGCGTGGTCCTCCATTTCGAGGAAGCTGGGGCTCTCCGCGAGCGAACTGCGCAGCCACAGCCCCGCGGCGGCGAGCAAGCCCGCCGCCCAGAACGGCACCCGCCACCCCCATGCCGCGAACTGCGCGTCGGACAGCGTCGCCGACAGCGTCAGCATCACGCCGTTGGCCAGCACGAACCCCAGGGACGGGCCGATCTGCGGGAAACTTGACCACAGCGCGCGCCGCTCGGCGGGCGCGTGCTCAGCGGTCAGCAGCACCGCACCGCCCCACTCCCCGCCGAGCCCGAGCCCCTGCAGGAAACGCAGTACAAGAAGGAGCACGGGAGCGGCCGTACCGATCGAGTCGTACGTCGGCACGCATCCGACGGCGACGGTCGCGGCGCCGGTCAGCAACAGCGAGGCGACGAGCACCGGCCGCCGTCCGCGCCGGTCCCCGATGTGTCCGAACAGCACCGAGCCGAGCGGACGGGCGACGAAGCCGACGCCGAACGTCGCGAAGGCCGCCAGCGTTCCCGCCAGCGGTGAGAAGGTCGGGAAGAACAACGGCCCCAGGACCAGGGCTGCTGCGGTCCCGTAGACGAAGAAGTCGTAGAACTCGATGGCCGTTCCGGCGAGCGAGGCGGCCGCGAGCCGGAGCATGGAGGGCGCCCTTACGGTGCGTACGTCGTGCATGCCGCGTCAACTACCCACGGTGATCAACGGTTACGGGGGCGTGCGGGAGCATGGTGTGCGTCGGAGGCCGATCACGATGCGCCGGAGCAGACCGGCCTCGTACTGCCCGGAGCGGGTCTCATCACGGAATGGACGGCCCGTCATCGCCGCGCCGTAGCGTGATAGACCGGGTCCGAGCAGCGGTCCTCAACGGGCCGGCAGATCTGGAAGGACCGGAGGAACCGTGCCCCGCACCCTCGCCAACGCCCCGATCATGATCCTCAACGGGCCCAATCTGAACCTTCTCGGGCAGCGTCAGCCGGAGATCTACGGCTCGGACACGCTCGCGGACGTGGCGGCCCTGTGTGCCAAGGCGGCCGCCGCGCACGGCGGCACGGTGGACTTCCGCCAGTCCAACCACGAGGGCGAGCTGGTGGACTGGATCCACGAGGCGCGCCTGAACCACGCCGGGATCGTGATCAACCCGGCCGCGTACTCGCACACCTCCGTCGCGATCCTGGACGCGCTCAACGCCTGCGACGGCCTTCCGGTGGTGGAGGTCCACATCTCCAACATCCACCAGCGCGAGGCGTTCCGGCACCACTCGTACGTCTCGCAGCGGGCCGACGGGGTCATCGCGGGGTGCGGGGTGCAGGGGTACGCGTTCGCGGTGGAGCGGGTCGCGGCGCTGGCGGGGACGGGGCAGGCGCAGGCCTGACTCAGAGCCGCCCCGCCTCCACGATCCGGCGCAGGAACCGCTGGGTGCGCTCCTGCCGCGGGCTCCCGAAGAGCTCCTCGGCCGTGCCGCGTTCGAGTACCACACCGCCGTCCAGGAAGCACACCTGGTCGGCGACCTCGCGGGCGAAGCCCATCTCGTGCGTGGCCAGCACCATGGTCATGCCCTCGTCCTTCAGGTCCCGGACGACGGACAGGACCTCACCCACGAGCTCCGGGTCGAGGGCGGCGGTGATCTCGTCGAGGAGCAGCAGCCGGGGACGTACGGCCAACGCGCGGACGATCGCGGCCCGTTGCTGCTGCCCGCCGCTCAGCCGGTCGGGATACTCGCCCGCCTTCGCGCCCAGGCCGAGCCGCTCGAGCAGCTCACGCGCGTGTGCCTCGGCCTCCGCGCGGCCCACGCCGTGCACGCGGCGCGGGGCGAGCGTGATGTTCTCCAGCACGGTCATGTGCGGGAAGAGGTTGTACGCCTGGAAGACCACGCCGATCCGGCGGCGTACGGCGTCGTGGTCGGCCCTCGGGTCGGTGATCTCCTCGTCGTCCAGCCAGATCGCGCCGTCGTCGATCTCCTCGAGGAGGTTCGCACAGCGCAGCAGGGTCGACTTGCCGGAGCCGGAGGCGCCGATCAGCGCGGTCACCGTGTGAGGGGCGACCTCCAGGTCGACGTCCCGCAGTACGACGGAGTCGCCGAAGGTCTTGCGGACGGATTCCATCCGCAGCACCGGTGTGCCGGTCATATGGTCCCTCCCTGGGCCCGCTGACGGTCCATCCGGGCCGTGATCCAGTCCGTGAAGCGGGTCATCGGGATGGTCAGCGCGACGAAGACCAGTCCCGCGACGATGTACGGCGTGTAGTTGAGGCTGCGGCCCACGATGATGTCGGCGGCCCGCACCGCGTCGACCGCGCCGCCGATCGACACGAGCCCGGTGTCCTTCTGGAGGGACACCAGGTCGTTGAGGAGCGGCGGCACCTGGCGGCGTACTGCCTGGGGGAGGACGACGTAGCGCAGGGCCTGCCGGTTGGTGAGCCCGAGCGAGCGGGCCGCGGCGCGCTGCGAGGGGTGTATGGACTCGATGCCGGCGCGGAACACCTCGGCGACGTACGCCGAGTACGTCAGCGTCAGCGCCGTACCGCCCAGAAGGACCGGGTCCACGGTGACGCCCTGCAGCCGCAGCGCGGGGACGCCCAGGACCACGATCATCAGGTTGATGATGAGCGGGAGGCCGCGGAAGAAGTCCGTGTACGCGGCGGCCAGCGCCCGTACGGGGAAGAACACCGGGCCGCGCAGGGTGCGGGCGACGGCGATGAGCATGCCCAGCACGAGGACCGCGACGCCGCATATCAGGAGCAGCCGTACGTTCAGCCACAGCCCTTCCAGGACCTTGGGGAACGCCTCGCGCGCGTACTGCCCGTTGAAGAACGTCTCCTTGGTGCGCGACCAGCCGGGCGCGTTGACGACGACGAGGTACAGCACGATGCCGGTGACCAGGGTGGAGAGCGCGGCGATCGCCGTCGCGCGGCGGGCGCGGGCGCGCTTGTGGCGCTCCCGCTCGATCCGCCGTTGCGACGGGACGTACGCCTCGGGCATGTCGCCCTCGCCGGAGTCCTCTCCCGACTCCTCCTTGATGAGGGTCACTTGAGCACCGGGGCGTCGACGGCCTCGGACAGCCACTGCTTCTCGATCGAGGCGAGCGTGCCGTCCTGGCGCAGGGCGTCCACGGCCTTCGTCACGCACGAGGTCAGGGCGCTGCCCTTGTCGAGGACGAGTCCGAACTGTTCGGGCGTGCCGCCGGTGTTCTCGAACTGCCCGACGATCTTGGCGTCGGTCACCTCGGCCGCCGTGATGTAGAAAGCGGTCGGCAGGTCGACCACGATGGCGTCGACCTGGCCGTTCTTCAGCGCGGACTTGGCCTGGTCGTTCTTCGCGTACGCGGCCGGCTGCCGGGTCGGTTTCACCACGTCGTCGATGTAGTTCAGGCTGGTGGTGCCGACCTGGGCGCCCAGCTTGACGCCCTTGAGGTCCGCGATGCTCTTCGCCTTCGCGGCCTTGGAGCCCTTGAGCGCGATGACGGCCTGGCGGACGTCGTAGTAGCCGGACGAGAAGTCCACCGCCTTCTTGCGTTCGGCGCTGATCGACACCTGGTTGATGTCGAAGTCGAAGGTCTTCACGCCGGGCGCGAAGGCCTTGTTGAAGGGGACGGTCTGCCAGACGACGGCGCTCTTGTCGTAGCCGAGTTGCTTGGCCACGGCGTACGCGACCGCGGACTCGAAGCCCTTGCCGTTCGCGGGCTTGTCGTCCTTGAACCACGGCTCGTACGCGGGCTCGTCGGTCGCGATGGTCAGCTTGCCGGACGTCCGGGTGCCCAACGCGCCCTTCGCGCAGGCTTCCCCGGTTGTCCCGGAGGCCTTGGCGGAGGCTTTGTCCTCCGGCTGCGGGGCACAGCCCACGGCGACGGCGAGCAGGGCGACGGTGGCGGCGGACGCGGCGCGGCGCAGGGTGCGTTGGGCGAGATGCATGGCGGGAGAGTGACAGCGCGGCATGCCGTTTGTCGAGGTCACAGCGGTAAATGTCCGCATGGTGGGAACGTGTGTTGCGGTTCTGTGAACGCTCGATGAGAAGAGCCGCGGATCGGTCTGCGGACGGCTTTGCCGGGGCCGCCGGCCGAGGGCGGGGATCGATGGGCCGGCGGCCCGTTTCGCTTCAGGAGCCGTCGACCTGAGCGGGGCTGCTTCCAGTGGACTGCACCACCGCACGCGCCGGGAGCGCGCGCAGGGCACCGGCGCGTGCGCTCCATTCACACGGGGCGCGTGTTCGCGGACTTCACGCCCTCCCGGCCGGGGTTCGTCACTGGCCGGAGTCACCAGCCGCGCGCGTGCCACTCCGGAAGGTGAGGCCGCTCGGCGCCCAGCGTCGTGTCGTTGCCGTGCCCCGGGTAGACCCAGGTCTCGTCCGGCAGTGCGTCGAAGATCTTCGTCTCGACGTCGTGGATGAGGCTGGCGAACGCCTTCGGGTCCTTGCGGGTGTTGCCCACACCGCCGGGGAAGAGACAGTCCCCGGTGAACACGTGCGGATGCCCGTGCGGGTCGTCGTAGACGAGGGCGATCGAGCCCGGCGTGTGCCCCACGAGGTGGCGCGCGGTGAGTTCCACGCGCCCCACCCGGATCGTGTCGCCGTCGCCCACGAGGACGTCGGTCGGCACGGGGATGCCCTCGGCGTCGTCCCGGCCCGCATAGGTGCGGGCGCCGGTGGCCACCACGACCTCCGCGAGCGCCTGCCAGTGGTCGCCGTGCTGATGTGTGGTGACGACGGACGCGATGCCGTCGTCACCGATCAGCGTGAGCAGGGTGCCGGCATCGTTGGCCGCGTCGATCAGCAGCTGCTCGTCGGTGGCCCGGCAGCGCAGCAGATAGGCGTTGTTGTCCATCGGGCCGACCGCGACCTTGGAGATCATCAGGTTCTGCAGCTCGTGCACATCGGCTGGTCCGCCGACCTTCACCGCTCCGCTGTACGTCATGACGGCAGCCTATAGCGGGGGGAGCGCGGGGAGGGGCCCGCCATCGGCGCTCAGCCCCGAACCGTCGCGCCGTCCGCAGAGCCAGCCGAGCAGCGCCGGAGCGGGACCGGTCACCTTGACCTCGGGTCCGCCCTCGGCGTCGCGTCCCGTGCTCCACGCGCGCGCGCCGTCGGTGATCCGCGTGGACGGCACCTCGGTGTGTCCCGTGAAGCGATCGGCGAGGAACTCGATCTCCCGTTCCACGAACTCCTCCGGGAGATCTTCGAGCTCGTACCCGACCCCCAGATCCACGTGATGCAGCTCGACCTCGGCCCAGCGCCGGAACGGCACCCGGGCCGCGGAGTCCGTGACCCCGCCCCGCAGCTCCACCGTGCGCGACCAGTCCGCGGGCACGGCCCCCATGTCCTGGAACCGGGCCGCGCTCTCCCGCAGGTCCGCGAGCTGTACGTCCAGGGAGCGCGGCGCGTCCCGCTCGATGTCGGCGTCCCGGGCCTCCCCGGAGACGTACATGGGGCGCCCGTCGAGGACGTTCACGAGTGCGTCCGCGTTCCGGGCGAGGTGGGCGAGCACATGGCCGCGGCTCCAGCCGGGCAGCCGTGACGGCTCGGCCACGGAAGCGTTGTCCAGTTCGGCGGCTGCGTTGAGCAGTCGTTCGGTCGCGTCGCGTACAGACGCCAGGTCGCGCACATGATCCATCATGCGGCCGACCCTAGCCCCGCCACACGTTCGGGTGAAGGTGGTCGGGCACGCCCGCAAATCGAATGCACGTGCTATACCCTCGGGTGCGGCGTCGGGCATGCTGGATGGCCCGGGATTGTTGTGAACCAGGGAAAGCAACCGGCGCTGTCAGTGGCTCCCCCTAGTCTGGGAAAGACGGGGGCCTCGGCCCCTGTCACTTCTCTCAAGAAAGGTGCGGACCGGCGTGGCCGACCGTCTCATCGTCCGTGGAGCGCGCGAGCACAATCTGAAGAATGTCTCGCTCGACCTCCCGCGCGACTCGCTCATCGTCTTCACGGGCCTGTCGGGGTCGGGCAAGTCCTCGCTGGCCTTCGACACGATCTTCGCCGAGGGGCAGCGGCGTTACGTGGAGTCACTGTCCTCGTACGCCCGGCAGTTCCTCGGCCAGATGGACAAGCCGGACGTCGACTTCATCGAAGGCCTCTCCCCGGCGGTCTCCATCGACCAGAAGTCGACCTCGCGCAACCCGCGCTCGACGGTCGGCACCATCACCGAGGTCTACGACTACCTGCGCCTGCTCTTCGCGCGCATCGGCAAGCCGCACTGTCCCGAGTGCGGCCGCCCCATCACGCGCCAGTCGCCGCAGGCCATCGTCGACAGGGTTCTGGAGCTGCCCGAGGGGAGCCGCTTCCAGGTGCTGTCCCCGCTGGTGCGCGAGCGCAAGGGCGAGTTCGTCGACCTCTTCGCCGATCTCCAGACCAAGGGGTACAGCAGGGCCAGGGTCGACGGTCAGACGATCCAGCTCACCGAGCCGCCCACGCTGAAGAAGCAGGAGAAGCACACCATCGAGGTGGTCGTCGACCGCCTCACGGTGAAGGACTCCGCCAAGCGCCGCCTCACCGACTCCGTGGAGACCGCCCTCGGGCTCTCCGGCGGCATGGTCGTGCTCGACTTCGTCGACCTCCCCGAGGACGACCCCGAGCGCGAGCGCATGTACTCGGAGCACCTGTACTGCCCGTACGACGACCTGTCGTTCGAGGAGCTGGAGCCCCGCTCCTTCTCCTTCAACTCGCCCTTCGGCGCCTGCCCCGAGTGCACCGGTATCGGTACGCGCATGGAGGTCGACCCCGAGCTGATCGTCCCGGACGAGGACAAGTCCCTCGACGAGGGCGCCATCCACCCCTGGTCGCACGGGCACACCAAGGACTACTTCGGACGGCTCGTCGGAGCCCTCGCCGACGCGTTGGGATTCCGGACCGACATCCCCTTCGCCGGTCTCCCGCAGCGCGCCAAGAAGGCCCTGCTCTACGGCCACAAGACGCAGATCGAGGTGCGCTACCGCAACCGCTACGGGCGCGAGCGTGTCTACACCACGCCCTTCGAAGGGGCCGTTCCCTTCATCAAGCGGCGGCACAGCGAGTCCGAGAGCGACGCCAGCCGCGAGCGCTTCGAGGGCTATATGCGCGAGGTGCCCTGCCCCACCTGTGAGGGCACCCGCCTCAAGCCGCTCATCCTCGCCGTCACCGTCATGGAGAAGTCGATCGCGGAGGTCTCCGCGATGTCGATCAGCGACTGCGCGGACTTCCTGGGCAAGCTGAAGCTCGACGCGCGCGACAAGAAGATCGCCGAGCGCGTCCTGAAGGAGGTCAACGAACGGCTGCGCTTCCTGGTCGACGTCGGCCTCGACTACCTGTCGCTCAACCGCGCGGCCGGCACGCTCTCCGGCGGCGAGGCCCAGCGCATCCGCCTGGCCACCCAGATCGGCTCCGGCCTCGTCGGCGTCCTGTACGTCCTCGACGAGCCGTCCATCGGCCTGCACCAGCGCGACAACCACCGGCTGATCGAGACCCTGGTCCGGCTGCGCGACATGGGCAACACGCTCATCGTCGTCGAGCACGACGAGGACACCATCAAGGTCGCCGACTGGGTCGTCGACATCGGGCCCGGAGCGGGCGAGCACGGCGGCAAGGTCGTGCACAGCGGCCCCTTGAAGGAGCTGCTCGCCAACCCCGAGTCGATGACCGGCCAGTACTTGTCGGGCGAGAGGGAGATCGCGCTTCCGGACATCCGCCGCCCCGCCGACCCGGGCCGCAGACTCACCGTGCACGGCGCCCGTGAGAACAACCTCCAGGACATCGACGTGTCCTTCCCGCTGGGCGTGCTCACGGCGGTCACGGGTGTCTCGGGTTCCGGCAAGTCGACGCTGGTCAACGACATCCTGTACACGCACCTGGCGCGCGAGCTCAACGGCGCCCGGAGCGTTCCCGGGCGGCACACGCGCGTGGACGGCGACGACCTCGTCGACAAGGTCGTGCACGTCGACCAGTCGCCCATCGGCCGCACCCCGCGGTCGAACCCGGCGACGTACACAGGAGTCTTCGACCACGTCCGCAAGCTGTTCGCCGAGACGACCGAGGCGAAGGTGCGGGGCTACATGCCCGGCCGCTTCTCCTTCAACGTCAAGGGCGGCCGCTGCGAGAACTGCTCGGGCGACGGCACCATCAAGATCGAGATGAACTTCCTGCCGGACGTGTACGTCCCCTGCGAGGTCTGCCACGGGGCGCGCTACAACCGGGAGACCCTGGAGGTCCACTACAAGGGCAAGTCCATCTCCGAGGTCCTCGACATGCCGATCGAGGAGGCCCTCGGGTTCTTCGAGGCCGTCCCCGCGATCGCCCGCCACCTGCGCACGCTCAACGACGTCGGTCTCGGCTACGTCCGGCTCGGTCAGTCCGCGCCGACGCTGTCCGGCGGCGAGGCCCAGCGCGTCAAGCTCGCCAGCGAGCTGCAGAAGCGTTCCACGGGCCGCACGGTGTACGTGCTGGACGAGCCGACCACGGGTCTGCACTTCGAGGACATCAGCAAGCTGATCACGGTGCTCTCCGGGCTGGTCGACAAGGGCAACACGGTCATCGTCATCGAGCACAACCTCGACGTCATCAAGACCGCCGACTGGGTCGTCGACATGGGCCCGGAGGGCGGCAACGGCGGTGGTCTCGTGGTCGCCGAGGGCACGCCCGAGCAGGTCGCCGGGGTTCCGGCCAGCCACACCGGCAAGTTCCTGCGCGACGTCCTGGGCGCGGACCGGATCAGCGACGCCGCCTCCGTACCGGCCCCCCGCAAGGCGGCGGCCAAGAAGGCGGTCGCGGCCAAGTCGACGGCCAGGAAGACGACCACGAAGGCCGTGAACAACACGGCCACGAAGAAGGCCGCCGCGGCCACCAGGACGACGGCCACGAAGAAGGCGACCCCCGCGAAGAGGACCACGCGGGCACGCGAGGCCTGATCCGGCCGGACGGGCCAGGCCAGACACGTCACGAAAAACACGGTGCCCCATGGGAACTCCCCATGGGGCACCGCCCGTTGCACGGTCAGCCGTCCTTGGATCACATCGGGCGCAGAGGATCCAGCCGCCTCAGGGGGCTTCGAGTTCCGCGGCGAACGGCGGCTCCGCGCCCGCTCGTGAGCAGGTGATTGCCGCCGCGCGGGCCGCGAACCGCAGCAGCTCGCTCCAGCCGCCGGGGCCCAGTTCGGCCAGCGCCGCCGGGGACAGCGCGTCCCGCGTGGCCAGGCCGTGCAGCAGGGCCGCGTTCACCGTGTCTCCGGCGCCGATGGTGTCCACGACCTCGACCGGCTCACCGGGCACGGAGTGGGCGGAGCCGTCCTGGGTGAACACCGTCAGGCCGTCGCCGCCCTGGGTGATCACGACGGCCGCGGGACCGGACGCCAGCCACTCGCGCGGGGTGCCGCCCAGCCACAGCGCGTCCTCCTCGGAGAGCTTGAGGAGCGACACCGACGGCAGCCAGCTCTTGAAGCGGGCCCGATAGGCGTCCGCGTCGGGGATGAGCACGGCCCGGATGTTCGGGTCGAGCGTGGTGAACACACCGCGCGCGGCGGCGGCCCGCATCAGCTCCTCGTAGGCGCTCGCGCCCGGCTCCAGCACCAGCGAGCAGGTCCCGAAGGACACCGCCCGGGTGGCGTCCGGGAGGCGGTCCGGTGCGGCGAACAGGCGGTCGGCCGTGCCCTCGACGTAGAAGGAGTACGCCGCCGAGCCGCCCGCGTCGATGGAGGCGACGGCGAGGGTCGTCGGCTCCGTCCCGCGCTGCACGGAGGAGACATCGACGCCCGCCTCGTGCAGCCCGCCGAGGAGCGCCTCACCGAAGGCGTCGTACGAGACCCGGGAGCAGAAGGCGGTGGGGGAGCCGAGGCGGCCCAGCGCGACCGCCGTGTTGTAGGGGCCGCCGCCGCGTGCGGGCCGCAGACCGACGAGCGCGCCCGCGCCCTGCGGTACCAGGTCGATCAGGGCCTCACCGGCGACGACGATCACGACAGGGATCCTTTCGCGGGACTTTTCTGACTCAGGTCGGTGTGGGTGGCCCCCGACGTCCTGGGGGGCTCGGCGCAGCCGCACGAGGTGCGGTGGACGAAGGCGCAGGGGAGTCGCACGGTGCGGGCCGGGTGGTCCGGCGAGGCGAGCCGTTCCAGGAGCAGCCGGACGGCCTGCGCGCCGATCTCCTTGCTGGGCTGGGAGATCGCGGTCAGCCGGGGCGCGAACAGATCCGCCCAGGCGAAGTCGTCGAAGCAGCACAGCGCCAGGTCGTCCGGCACGGACAGAGCGTGTTCGCGCAGGGCGCGCAGGGCTCCGATGGTCATCGCGTTGTTTCCGGTGACCAGCGCGGTCGGGGGCGCCGCCAGGGACAGCAGCGCGTCGGCGGCACGTTCGGCGGCCGTCGCCTCGGAGTCGCCGTGTGCCACGAGCCGTTCGTCGTAGGGGAGTCCGGCGCCCGCGAGGCCGTGGCGGTAGCCGGAGATCCGCTCGTCGGTGGTGCTGAGCCCGGGCAGGCCCGCGACGAGTCCGATGCGCCGGTGACCCCGTTCGGCGAGATGCCCGACCAGCTGTGCCATCGGCTCGGCGTTCTCGGCGCAGACCTGGTCGAAGCGGAAGGGGTGGCCCGCCGGGGCCTCGACCAGGCGGTCCAGGAAGACGGCCGGCACGTTGTGCTTCCCCAGATAGCGCAGGAGTGCGTCCGGATCGGCGGAGGGCGCGACGATCAGACCGTCGACGCGTCGCTCGTGCAGCAGCTGGACGACCTTCCGCTCGTGCTGGGGGTCGTCGTGGGGATCGGCGAGGAGCAGCCCGTATCCGTGCTCCAGGGCGCCCGCCTCGACGCCCTGGAGGATCTCCGTGAAGTACGGGTTGCTGATCGCCGACACCGCGAGGCCGATGGACCGGGTGCGTGCGGTGACCAGCGAACGGGCCAGGGTGTTGGGCGTGTAGCCGAGCGCGTCGATGGCGTCCAGGACGGCCTGGCGGGTGTGGGGCAGCACAGGGCGCGTGTCGTTGAGCACATGGGAGACGGTCGCCACGGACACTCCCGCGTGCGCCGCCACGTCGACCATCGTTGCCATCGCCCTGCCTCGCCTCTCCCCGGGCGGCCCTCTGGGGCCCTCCCCGAACTCTCGGCCTGCTCCGGCGGGAACGTATCGCATTCGCGGGTGGACGTAAACGCTTGCGCAAACGTTTACGTCCTGTCACTCACACCTGTGCGGACCCCCTCCAGGCGGAATGATCCGTACCGGTATCGTCGACACACACCCGGCCCCGACCTGTGGAGACGCCATGCCTGCCCGCCGTACCGTCCTGCGAGGAGCGGCGCTCGCCCCGGTCGCCGGGATCGCCCTCAGTGCCTGCTCCGGCAGCGGTGGCGGGACGCCGGCGACGCCGACCGCCCCGGTCGAGCTGGGTGCGGAGAGCGAGATCGCCAAGGGCGCCGCCAAGCTGTACCGGGAAGAGAACGTCGTGGTCAGCCGCGCCGAGAACGGCTCCCTGAAAGCGTTCAGCACGATCTGCACGCACGCCGGGTGCGCCATCAACAAGCTTCAGGGCACGACGCTCATCTGCCCGTGCCACGGCAGCGAATTCGACGCGGCGACGGGCAAGGTGCTGCAGGCCCCGGCCACCGTGGCGCTGAAGGAGCTGTCCGTGGAGGCCAAGGGCGGCAGGATCGTCGCGGGTCCCTGACCGCGGGCGCGGTGACGCCGTGTTCCCGGCCGGCCGGGATCACTCCCAGTCCCAGCCGATGCCCACGATGCCCGACCGCACCCGCGGCTCGACGAGATGCACCGAGCGGTGGCGCCCGCTGAGGGGGAGCTCCTGGCGGCCGCTGCGTGGCGCCGCCGCCGAGTGCTGGGTGAACCGGTGGCAGCGCACGGGCAGTACCTCCTCGGCGAACCGCACCTGGAGGGCGTACTGCCCGCCCGCGAAGCCGAACCCGCGTACGTACTCGCTGGACGCACCGGCCGTGCCGTCCTCGAAGCCGTAGCGGAACAGGAACGTATCTCCTGCGCGCAGCCGCGTGTCGAAGAGCAGCTCGGCGACCAGCACTCCGGTGTCGTGGTGCCAGCGGACCCGTCCCGTACGGCAGTTTTCCAGGGCTCGGACGGCCGTGCGCTCCGGGGCGCAGCCCGGGTCGCCGTGGTGGACGGCCACATAGCGGTCCACACCGTCCTTGTAGGCCCGCACGATGTGGTGGGACTCACGCGCGAGCAGCTCGCGGTGCGTGCCTATCCGGACGAGTTCGTGGTGACCGAGGGTGTGCAGCCCGCCGTCGAGCGGTGACTCCAGCTCGGCCAGGAGCCGCTCCAGGACGCCGGAGGCCTCCACCAGGGAGCGGTACGAGCGGCCGGTGGGGCGCTGGGGGGCGCAGCGCTCGTCGGCCTTGGCCAGCAGCCGGATCAGCGATTCGTCCGGGAGCTGGAGGATCTCCTCCAGAGCGCGTACGGCGCGCAGCGACTCGGGGCGCTGCGGACGCCGGGCGCCCTGCTGCCAGTAACTCAGGCTCGTGACCCCGACTTTGACCCCGTACCGCGACAGGTGGTGCTGCACGCGCTGCAGGGGCAGGCCGCGTGCGGCGATCGCGGCGCGCAGCGCGACATGGAAGGGGCCGCCCGCCAGGGCCGTCTCCAGTTCCGCGATGGCGACGTCCGCGTGCTGTGTGCCGTACCGCATGCAGGGGCCTTTCTGTGAATGTTCACAACGGCTGGTCAGACCGTTGGATGCAGGTCGTCGGGGGCGCCCGGCCGGCGCGCGGGGCTTGTTCACACGCGCCTGTCGCCGTCCACGACCCCGAGTTCCCACGCATTGAAGCGTGTTGACCAAGCCCCGACAACACCTGATACGCAACCTACTCAACCTGCCGTACCGCCCTCTGGCCGATCTGCGATCGCGGTCCCGGCAGCTGAGTCCACGGGTGGGCCGGGAGGTCGTCGCGGTGTCAGCCCTCGCCAGTAGGGTGTGTGACATGGCCGACCCCTCCAGCTACCGCCCCAAGCCGGGACAGATCCCGGACTCTCCCGGGGTGTACAAATTCCGCGACGAGCACCGCCGGGTGATCTACGTCGGAAAGGCGAAAAGCCTGCGCCAGCGCCTGGCCAGCTACTTCCAGGACCTGGCGGGCCTCCACCCCCGCACCCGCACCATGGTCACCACGGCCGCGTCCGTGGAGTGGACAGTGGTGTCCACGGAGGTCGAGGCGCTGCAGCTGGAGTACTCCTGGATCAAGGAGTTCGACCCCCGGTTCAACGTCAAGTACCGCGACGACAAGAGCTACCCCTACCTCGCGGTGACGATGAACGAGGAGTTCCCGCGGGTGCAGGTGATGCGCGGCCACAAGCGCAAGGGCGTGCGCTATTTCGGTCCGTACGGGCACGCGTGGGCGATCCGCGACACCGTCGACCTGCTGCTGCGCGTCTTCCCGGTCCGCACCTGCTCGGCGGGCGTCTTCAAGAACGCCGCCCGCACCGGACGCCCCTGCCTCCTGGGCTACATCGGCAAGTGCTCCGCCCCCTGTGTCGGGCGGGTCTCCGCCGAGGAACACCTTGACCTGGCCGAGGAGTTCTGCGACTTCATGGCCGGCCGTACGGGGACGTACATCCGCCGCCTCGAGAAGCAGATGACGGACGCGGCCGAGGAGATGGAGTACGAGCGGGCGGCCCGTCTGCGCGACGACATCGAGGCCCTGAAGAAGGCCATGGAGAAGAACGCGGTCGTGCTCGCCGACGCGACCGACGCCGACCTGATGGCCGTCGCCGAGGACGAGCTGGAAGCCGCCGTGCAGATCTTCCACGTGCGTGGCGGCCGGGTGCGCGGCCAGCGCGGCTGGGTCACCGACAAGGTGGAGGCCGTCACCACCGGAGACCTGGTCGAACACGCGCTGCAGCAGCTCTACGGGGAGGAGAGGGGCGACTCCGTCCCCAAGGAAGTGCTCGTCCCGGCACTGCCCGACCCCGTGGAGCCCGTCCAGGAGTGGCTGACCGAGCGCCGCGGGTCGAACGTGTCCCTGCGCATCCCGCAGCGCGGCGACAAGAAGGCGCTCATGGAGACCGTGCAACGCAACGCGCTCCAGGCGCTCGGCCTGCACAAGACCAAGCGCGCCTCCGACCTGACCACCCGATCGCGCGCGCTGGAGGAGATCGCCGGAGCCCTCGACCTGGACAGTGCCCCGCTCCGGATCGAGTGCTACGACATCTCGCACCTCCAGGGTGACGACGTGGTCGCCTCCATGGTCGTCTTCGAGGACGGGCTGCAGCGCAAGAGCGAGTACCGGCGCTTCCAGATCAAGGGCTTCGAGGGCCAGGACGACGTCCGCTCCATGCACGAGGTGATCACCCGCCGCTTCAGGCGCTATCTCGCCGAGAAGGAGCGGACGGGCGAGTGGACGGACGGCGAGAACGTCTCCACCGACGGGGCCTCCACCGAAAGCGCCACCCCGGGGAATGCCACTCCGGTGACCGCCACTTCGGCGACCGCCACTCTGGAGAGTGACACCACGGGGAACGCCTTCGCGGGGAACGCCTTCACCGAAGAGGACGGCCGCCCCAAGCGCTTCGCCTACCCTCCGCAACTCGTCGTCGTCGACGGTGGCCAGCCGCAGGTCGCGGCGGCCAAGAGGGCCCTCGACGAACTGGGCATCGACGACATCGCCGTCTGCGGCCTCGCCAAGCGTCTGGAGGAGGTCTGGCTGCCGCACGAGGACGACCCGGTGGTCCTGCCCCGCACCAGCGAGGGCCTGTACCTGCTCCAGCGGGTCCGTGACGAGGCCCACCGCTTCGCCATCACCTACCAGCGCACCAAGCGGGCCAAGCGTTTCAAGGCGAGCCCGCTGGATGAGGTGCCGGGCCTCGGCGAGACCCGCAAGCAGGCGCTGATCAAGCACTTCGGCTCGGTGAAGAAGCTGCGATCCGCGACCATCGACCAGATCTGCGAGGTCCCCGGCATAGGCCGCAAGACCGCCGAGGCAGTCGCCGTGGCCCTCGCCCAGGCGGCTCCGGCCGCACCCGCCGTGAACACGGCGACTGGAGAGATCATGGAAGACGAGGAAGCCGGGGCGTCCGCCATCACCACGGGCTCCCCGGAGGAGCCCGTGCCCGCGGGCGCCTCGCACGAGCGACGGGGGCAGGAGACATGAGCGACAACGAGCGACAAGAGAACCCAGCACAGACTGAACAACCGGCCGAGCAACCGGCCGGACCGCAGACCGGACAGACGGCCGCACCACAGGCCGCCGACGAGACCCAGGGGGGTACGACGATGGAGACGCCCGCGGTGCCCGAAGCCGCCATCCCCGAGCTGGTGATCATCTCCGGGATGTCCGGGGCGGGCCGGTCGACGGCCGCCAAGTGTCTGGAGGACCTCGGCTGGTTCGTCGTCGACAACCTGCCGCCCGCGCTGATCCCCACGATGGTGGAGCTCGGCGCCCGCTCGCAGGGCAACGTGGCGAGGATCGCGGTCGTCGTCGACGTACGAGGACGCCGCTTCTTCGACAACCTCCGCGAGTCCCTCGCCGACCTGGAGGCGAAGAACGTCACCCGGCGGATCGTCTTCCTGGAGTCCTCCGACGAGGCCCTGGTGCGCCGCTTCGAGTCCGTGCGCCGCCCCCACCCCCTCCAGGGCGACGGCCGTATCGTCGACGGCATCGACGCCGAGCGCGAGCTGCTGCGTGAGCTGCGCGGCGACGCCGACCTGGTCATCGACACCTCCAGCCTGAACGTGCACGAGCTGCGCGCCAAGATGGACGCCCAGTTCGCAGGCGAGGAGGAGCCCGAGCTGCGGGCCACCGTCATGTCCTTCGGTTTCAAGTACGGCCTTCCGGTCGACGCCGACCTGGTCGTGGACATGCGCTTCCTGCCCAACCCGCACTGGGTCCCGGAGCTGCGCCCCTTCACCGGCCTGAACGAGGAGGTGTCGGCGTACGTCTTCAACCAGCCCGGCGCCAAGGAGTTCCTCGACCGCTACACCGAACTGCTCCAGCTCATCGCCGCCGGCTACCGCCGCGAGGGCAAGCGCTATGTGACCATCGCGGTCGGCTGCACCGGCGGCAAGCACCGCTCGGTCGCCACCTCCGAGAAGCTCGCCGCTCGCCTCGCCTCGCAGGGCGTGGAGACCGTGGTCGTCCACCGGGACATGGGGCGCGAGTGACCGGACGTGCCGCACTGCGGCTGAGCAGGCTGCGCCGGGTCGCCTCCGAGGGACGCGGCGACAGGCCCGCCGAGGCACGCGGCGGGAAGCCGCGCCGCCGCGGTGCCCAGCCCAAGGTCGTCGCCC
>NZ_JBEYFS010000233.1:0-18265 GCF_040634475.1 Streptomyces sp. NPDC007095 | reverse complement strand
GCGGCAGCTCGCCTTGAGCGCCGCTCGCTGGCTGAACAGTGAGATGTCCGCTCCTGCCGACCCCCTGGACCTGTGGCGGACGGAGGGCCGGAAAGCCCTGTCGGACGTGTTGCGGCAGGACTCCCCGAACACCCGTGAACTGGTCGACGCGTTCGCCAAGAACGTGCTGGACTACAAGCAGTACCGTCGGGCCCCCGTGGATACGAAGGGTGACTTCTTCCAGCAGGTCCACCATGGGCGCGGCATCCCGGTCGTCCAGGGCCGGCGGTCGGCGGTCCCCACGCTTCTGGATAAGTTCCTGGCGCTGCCGGAGGCCACCGTGGCGGACTTGCCGCGCTTCCGCGAGGCCCTGATCGCCGGGCTCCCCGACTACTCCCTCTTCGACATCCTCCTGTCCTCGCTCCCGGCCATGGACCAGGGGCCGAACTTTCCCCCTGATGCCCTGGAGCGTGCGGCGCTGGCCGGGGACGCGGTGGAGCTCTATGCGCAGCTCGACCACCTGTTCCAGCCCCGCACGCGTACCACGGACCCGGCGCTGCAGGAGCGGCTCAGGCTCCCGCACGAGGTGTGGTACGCCGAGCGGACAGCGCACCTCACGGAACAGAACGCAATGCCCCGGTCCGGCCTGGGACGTGGCCACACGGCGGCGTTGCGCATGCTCGACCGGCTGGACGAGGCGGGCCTGCTGGCCTCCTGGGTCGCTACCGGGGGCCGGATCGACCGGCAGAGGTGGGGCGCCGCGCTGCGTGCGAGGGTCAGCCAGGAGGTCGCGGCACGCGGCTTCGCGTTCCCGGAGCTGCTGATGGCCTACCCCCCCTTCCGCGAGGTGGCGGAGAAGGCCAGGGCGAAGGACAGCCAGGACGTGACCCCCGTGCTGGACGAGTTGGAGAAGATCCTGAGGGATCTGCAGCCTCGTATGCCGGAGCATGTGGGCATGGGCGCCGAGGCGCTGGAACTGCTGGATCCGGTGGACCAAACGGTGTATTGGGTGGGTCAGCTGCCCATCGGGGGTCTGTCGCGGTTCCACGCTGCGACGACGGACCGGGAGTGGGCCCTGAAGGAGTGGGGCCGGGTGGCTGGTCGCGGCGATGAGGGACCGCGGCCGGTGATCTTCGAGATGGATGATTCCACCGCCCGCTCCGTGACCGGCTACACGTCGACCCACTCGACCCGCCCCGGTCAGGTGCGTTACCCCCACGCGACATCGGTGCGCCGGCTTTCCGACGTACGTCCGGTGGAGCATGCCGGGCAGTCCTACCCCACCGTGCGGGTGGAGGAGGCGGAGCTGCCGTGGCCGGCGCTGCGTCTCGTCCAGCCGTCCGGTGAGCATGCCGGTCAGCCGGTGGCCCGTGACGTCACGGACGTGATGGGCGCCTGGATGGGGGAGTCGTTCTTCGACCATGTCGACCAGGCGCTGCGGTCCCCGGCGCTGCCACGGTTGCGGAATCTCATCCGTTTCACCCAGTGGCAGGGGTCCGGCACTGACAGCGTGGGTGTTGACGCCGGGATGCCGGTCGTCGACGGCACCACCGCGTTCTGGGTGGGCCATGGTCTTCGGGCCGGGGACCCGGCCAGGGTCGAGCGGTTCGTGGACCAGGTCGCGGGGATGGCGGCCCGGGTGGCGGCGGCGGGCTTCAAGTCGATCACCGCGCTGGCCTGTTCCACGCCGGCGTCGCTGGCCGTCGCCGCCGACCGGCTCAGGCCGATGGTGAACAGGACGAAGCTGACGGTCTATCTGCTGGATTCCCGGGTCGCGGTCGTCCCGGGGAAGGGCGACGAGCAGGACCGGATTCACGTCGACGCGGACAAGGACGGCAAGGCCACCGGCTTCTTCGCTGTGCGGCCGGGTGTCCCCGGCTACGAACGGGTCCCCGACACGCTCACCGGGCCGGCCGCCGAGCCGCTGACGTACCGCTCCTACCCGCCGGAGGCGTACTGGAACGATGACACGGCCGACGATGAGGCCCTCCCGCCGCGTTTCCCGGCCCTCTACGGCCCGAAGCCCGACGGCAGCCCGAGCCGCTTCGACGAACTGAGCAAGGAGTACGAGCGGGCGCTCCGCGAAGCGCTCTCCTTCACCGGCGCGTTGATCACCGAAGCGGCGAAATCGGTCAAGGTGCTGCACGCCTACTTCGAGAAGCACATCGGCCTGCGGAAAGCCGACCGCCTGTTCGCACGCAGTAGGCGTTCCGAGTCCGACTACGCCCAGGTCGCTCGCCTGGTGGACGAGTTCTCCGACGCCACCTTCGAGGAACGTATGGAGGCGTTCGAGCGGGCTGCCTATGCGCACCCCACGTATCCGGAGGCGTTGCGCCGACTGTGGAAGGAGAAGCCGCGGCTGAAGCCGGAAGGGCTGCGGGGCGTGCCCGACCTGGTGGAGCCGCACTCGCGCAGGACTCGAGCGCGTCTGCATGGCCAGTACGGCCTGAGGCTCACCGACGGCCCGGCCGAGAGCATCACCTACCTGATGCGTTTGAGTCGGGTGCTGCAGCTGTCGGACAACTCCGTGGGGGACTTCTGGCTGGCGCTGATCGGCTGGGGTCTGAGGCGCAACTCGCTGGTGGAGGTCCTGGCGGCGCTGCGCAAGGCCGGGGTGCGCGATGAGCTGGATCTCCCCGAGCTCGTCGACGCGGCACGGCTCTACACCTGGAGCGACTCCATGTTCGCTCCCCGCCGCCTGATCATGAAGGAGTCCGTGCCAGGTTCCCCCCTGAAGCCGGGTTCGCCCGCCTGGGACTCGCTGCGGTTGCCGCACGAGCGGTACTTCCGCGAGGAATGGGCCCGATTCCCGTCCGCGGTTGAACAACGCCTTGCGGAGATCGCGGAGCTGGCCGGACTGGAGGGCCTGGGGGGGCGTTACGTCGATCCCCGCCTCAGCGTGGATACGACCCTCACTCGTCGTCGGGTGGCCTTGATGGAGATGCTGGAACACCAGCGCACCGAGGATGGAGTGCACAGCATCAGGACAGGGCATCTGCTTGGCCTGTATCTGGCCGGCGGTCCGGACCGCCACCTGATGAAACTCCTGGTGGGCACCGGTCGGCAAGACGAGGACGAGACGGTTCGGCTGCTCCGGGACGCGGCGCGCGAGCTGGTGTCGCAGGCGTTCGGCGAGGAGGTGTACGAGGAGCACCGGTATCCGCTGGTCTTCCGTATGGACTCGCGGTTCGGGGAACTGCTGAGGGAGGCCGCGGAGCTTCGAGCGGAGGGCGTACCGCATCGGAACCGTCTGGCGCAGATGCGGGATCGGCTGGTCCGTCGGGCAGAAGACCTGGCGGAAGAGCGGCTGCCGGAGCTGATCGGCTACGCGGAGCTGGCCGTCGAGGCGGTCGAGCTGCTGATGCCGGTCAACGGACCGGTGTACTTGCGTACCTTGGCGAACGGGGCGCGTCCTTTGGACGCCGCGTCGACCGACCGGCGGTCCGTGCTCACCGAGGTTTTGCGGGGTGCCGGGGAAGGTGGTCGTGGGGAGCTCCCGGTGCTCTATGAGGTGGAGGAGTCCACCCGAGCGCGGGTCATCGCCCCCTTCATTCGCAACGCCGGCGAAAACTGGGGCTTTGCCCTGTACCCGGAGGCTGTCTCCTACCAGCCTGGCAAGCCCCGGGTGGAGCGCGACGAGAGCACCAACCAGAGGTATGTGGTGGTTCCCCTCAGGGAACGGCCCGTGGAGAGTTCCGAGCCGGTGTGGAACAGCGAGTTCATGAGCCGGGTGCTTCGCAAACCAAGCGGTGGGCCGGTCGGGGCATTCTTCGCATCCATATTCGACTGGGTCAAGGGTGGCATTCATCTCCGCGCTGTCACTCAGACGACCAGCTATTACGTTCTCCGTGAAAGAGTGAATTCCGTTAACTTGATCGAGGACCGGCCGCGCGTGCTGCCCTGGACGCCCGGGAACGTGGGCTTCCTCGTCATGCACGCGAATGTCAGCGCAGCCGTACCGTCCCGTTATGGAATGAAGAATGTGAACGGCCCTCAGGTAGGTGTCTACGCGGCGGAGTTGCTGGACCCTGGCGCGGGCAGAAAGGACTTCCGGCTCGCGCTGGTCGCGTGCCACGCCGCAGATTCCCATCGGGATGTTCCCCCGCTGGTACAGGGCGTGGCCGACTGGAGCAAATGGGTCACCGCAGGCGCCTCCGGCTCCGTCCAGACCACGATGGACGAGATCCAAACCGTCTCGGGTGCACGGGTGAAGGACCGGAACGCGTTCATACTCGAACCCACCGCCGACGAACCGGAACCCAGGTTCGATACGTTCAAGCCCTGGCCGCGGAACAGTCTGGCGCCACGCCCTTGGTCGTTCACCCAGCGGGGTCATCGCCTCAAGGGCCTGACGAAGTTGCCGGAGTGGCCCAAGAGGGCCCTGGAGTACGAGACCTGGCTGGGCATGGAGCTGGCCCGGGACGGCGAGGCGCTTGACGCCGCTGGGCGCGCCGTGGAGGTGGCCACTGGTGTCCGGCCTTCGCGCTTCGCGGACCTGTCGACACTGATGCACCAGTTCTTCCGGTCGGCCCTGCCTGGTGAGGTGAATGACTACGACCGCTTGCTGATCTCAAGGGAGGAACAGGCGGTTTACGACAACGCCGGTATCCGGCGTATCCGAGCGACGGCCGTGCTGCCCAGGGAGTTGCTCCAGCGGTACCAGGATCTGATCGGCCCCAGTCATGCCCAGCTGCTGGCCTTCCGGAAGGCGGTGGTGGGCTGGCTGGTCACCCGCTCCTCGCCGTACGTTCCCCACTACTCGCTGTACGAGGTGCTGGATGCCTCGGACCGCGCCAGTGCGGTTTTCTTCGATGTGGAGGAAGCGGTTGCTCTGAAGGGTGTCGGGACGCATCTGTATCTCTGGGCGGACCGGGCTTTGGCGCCCCGGACCGGCGGGCCGCGGCCGGCCGGTGTGCCGCTTCCCCCGCACGTCGCCGTCTACCGTGACAGCACCCGTTGGCTCGTTCCCGAGGTCACTGGCGACGGTGTCGTTCCCGAGGGGATCGTCGACGCGCTCACAGGAAGGACGGCGAGCCCCATTGTCCCCCTTACGGGGCTGCGCGACAGGCTGGAGGCGTCGGAAGCGTGGCGCCGGCGTCAGCCCGGACGCCATCCGCTGGACGGGCTGGACGACGCGCATGTCACGGCCCTCCAACTGGTGACCGGTGGAACGGACGCGGCCCTTTTCTACTGGATGATGACCGCCGGCGACCAGACCGTCGATGAGCTGCGCGAGGCCGTGGCCTCTGTCATCGAGCACCTGTTTGCCAGGCAGAAGGCCGACTTCCCGTGGCTGTTGATGAAGTACACGAATTTCAACGGGATCGCTCGCGCGGCGATCGCCGCGTACGGGACCGACTCGGAGGCGGTGCACCGCGAGCGGGTGCTGGACGCGGCGGAGAGCGCGCTGGACGCGGTCCGAGGCGAGATGCCGTGGCACCTGGCGATGGCCTATGAGGCACTGCGCAGGCAGCCCGGTGTGGGTGAGAACGTGTTCTGGGCGGTTCGCGAAGCGGAGCCGCTGACCGGTGAGCCTGGCGATGAGCCGCCTGGTGAGCTGGACGTCGTCCGGGTGCCGGCGCTGCACGAGGCACGGCTGAACGAGGAAGCGGCCAGGAAGTCGCCGTTCTATGCGGGCGGTCACGCGAACCCCCATGGTGGGATAAGGCTGTTCGAGGTCATCGGGTCGAAACGAGCCCGCGATGTCTCGCCGGTCGCCCGCCGTCCTGAGCTGGGTCAGGTGTTGTTCAGCCGGGAGACGTGGCTGGACGTGGTGTCCCGTCGGATACGACGCGACGCCAAGGGCCGGCTCTATGAGCACACGCTGCTGCGGGAGAGGGAGGAGTTCGGGCCGGCGTCCGCGGTGCCGGAGCCGGTGCCGGGGAACGGGCGGCGTTCGGCGACGTATCCGATGCGGCCGGCCGAGACCGCTGGGCGGGAGACCCGCCCGGCCGAGACCGCTGGGCGGGAGACCCGCACCCACCCCTCCCACAGGGGAGAGTCCCGGAAGCCCTCGGTGCACGAGGAGACCGATCGTGGCCGAGCGCGCCAGGAGTCGGGGTCGGCTCGTGCGGAGGGCCGGGAGTCGGGGTCGGCCCGTGCGGCGGGCAGGGGGGCGGGGCGTGACGAGCGGACGCGTAGGGGTTCCGCGCCCCGGGCTGTCAGCCCCACCGGGTATCGGGTCGCCCCTGGCGGCCGTGGCGTCGGGCTGTTCCACTTCATGCCGGAGGACTGGGCGCCGCGTCTGGCGCCGTACCGCAGGCTGGCCGATGCGGTGCACTTCGTGCAGTGGGCGATCGACGAACGCGGCAGCCGGATCGCCCGCCGGTGGCAGCTGCACCGCGTCATCCAGGGTGGCATCGTGTTCTACGGTCGGCACGGGAGCGATGTGACGCCCCCGAACGTGGAAAAGATGCGCCAACACCTGGACTTGGACAGTGTCAGGAACGTCGTCATGCTGGAGTGCGGTGAGGGGCTGACCCCCGCCACCGCCGCCGGCAGCCGTCAGGGCCGTCAGGCCGGCGCTGTGGCCAGGGCGCTCGGAAAGTGGGTGTGGATTCCGCCGGGCGGGGTGGCGGCCACCCTGGCGCCGGGCAGTGACAAGCCGGAGATTCACCTGCGCGAGGACGGGCGGGGTCGGTCCACGATCTGGCTCGCCTTCAGCCCGGTCACGGGCCTGCCCACACAACCCTCCGCCGACGGGATCCCGGGCGAGGAGGTGACGGGCGTCGCCTTGTACCCCGCCCCCCAGGACTGGAACGCCCGCACGGCCGAGTCCCGCACGGCCGAGTCCGCCACGGCTGAGTCCGCCACGGCCGACGACGCCGCCCTCCCGCCGCGTTTCCCGGCCCTCTACGGCCCCAACCCCGACGGCAGCCCGAGCCGCTTCGACGAACTGAGCGAGGAGTACGAGCAGACGCTCGGCGAGGTGATCCGCAGCGTCCACAACGTGCACTTCGAGCTGACGGAGTCACTCAAGGCCCTGCACGCCTACTTCGTGCAGCACATCGGCCACCATGATGCCGACCGCCTGTTCACACGCAGGGCGCGTCCTGAGTCCACCGCCCGCCAGGTCGCTCGCCTGCTGGACATGACCTCCGACGCCACCTTCGAGGAGCGTATGGAGGCCTTCGCGCGGGCGACGTTCTCGCACCCCAGGCGTTCGGAGGCGCTGGGCCGGCTGTGGAATGAGCATCCGTCGCTGAACCCGGATGGGCTGCCGGGTGTGCCCGACCGGGTAGTGCCGCACTCGGACGACGCCCGCGCGCTTCTGCACGGCCGGTACGGTCTCCGGCTCACCGACGGCCCTGCCGAGAGCGTCACTTACCTGATGCGTGTGCGCCGCATGCTGAAGGTACCGGGCGGCTACGCGGGGTACTTCCAGCTGGCGCTGATCGGCTGGGGCCTGAGGAACAACTCGCTGGCGGAGCTCCGGGCGGCGCTGGACAAGGCCGGGGAGCGCGGTGAGCTGGATCCCCCCGCGCTCGTCGACGCGGCGCGGCTCCACACCTGGAGCGATTCCCAGCTCAATCCCTACAGGTTGATCCACGGCAACCCCGAGCTCGCTGACCTGTTCGGTCCGGGTACGCGCGCCTGGGGCCTGCTGCGGATGCCGCACGAGCGGTACTTCCAGGAGGAATGGGACCGCTTCTCTCCGCTGGTCCGCCAGCGCCTTGCGGAGATCGCGGAGCTGGCCGGGCTCGAGGGCCGGCCGCTGTCCTTTGCCGTTCCCCGCGACGCCGAGGACGCGACCACCTGGCATCGCCGGCTCGCCATGATGGAGTTGCGGGAAAGCCAGGGCACCTCCGCCGGGATACAGAACCTCAGGGCCGGACACCTGCTCGGCCTGTATCTGGCCGCCGGTCCCGACCGCCACCTGCTGGAACAGCGCTTGGCGCACCCGGACGGACCGGAGGCGCTCGGGCTGCTCCAGGACGAGGTCCGCAAGTGGGTGGTGGAGGCACCCGGCGAGGACGCGCCCCCGCACTTCTTCCGTATGGACCCGCGGTTCGGCGAACTGCTGGAGGAGGCCGCGCAGCTTCGGACAGCGGAAGGCGAACCTCGCCCGAACAGCTCGAAGCGGAACGAGGAACAGCTGGCCGATCGGGCAGTCGCGCTGGTCGAGGAGCGGCTGCCGGAGCTGACCGGGTACGCGGAGCTGGCCGTCGAAGCGGTCGAGCTGCTGATGCCGGTCAGCGGGGCGGTGTATGTCGGCTTCTTGACGGACGGGCAGATGGACGACCCCCGTAGCCATGGCCTCGGCGAGCGCGTTCTCCATCTGCCGCGCCTGTCCGCCGTGTCGGTCGACCCGGAGTCCGTCCTCACCTGGCTGTTCCGGAGGGACGTGGAGCCGGGGGAGATCCCGGTGCTGGGGGTCGTGGCCGAATCCGATGTCGCCCGGGTCGTCGCTCCCTTCAGCGGCGACCTCGACCGACACCCGGGAATGGCTCTTTACCCGGTGGCTGTCGACCTCTGGCCCGGCACGCCCCGCGTGGTGCGCGACGAGCGCACCTACCAGAGGTATCTGCTCTTGCCCTTCGAGGAACGGCGCGCGGAGGTTTCCGAGCCGGCGTGGAACCGCGAGTTCGCGGCCCACACGATGCGCACATCAAAGGGCACGCCGATTGGGCAGGCACTGCATTCCGCGAGCGACTGGGTCAACCGCCGAACCGCTTTGGGCGACCTCACCAAGAAGGCCACCACTTACCGTGTCCAGTCCGGCACCGCGAAGGACGGCAGCTGGGTCGTCACCGGGGCACGCGCACTGCCGCTGCGGCCCGGACACACGGCCTACCTCTCCGCGCACTCCAACTCGCGCACCATGGAGTCCCCGTCGCGCTACGGCATGAAGAGTGCGAGCCCCGCCCAGGTGGGTAGCTGGGCAAAGCGTGTTCTGCACGACATGAAGATCCCCGGCGAGTTCGGGCTCACGCTGATCGCATGCAATTTCGCGGGGACCGCGGCACAAACCATGACCGACTGGAGCGAGCGTGTCAGCACTGCCGCCACCGGCGGAGTCAACCCTGCGTCTACACGCCGGATTCACAGCCCTCGTGTCCAAACTCGCTCGGGGGCGAAGCTGACGGACCCGCTGGTCGTTCTCGAACCCACCCCCGACCACCCGGAGCCCAGGTTCCACGTGTTCGAGCCCCGGCCGCGGACCCGGCGGGGGCCGCTTCCCTGGTCGTTCACCAAGCGGGGCCATAGCTTCATCGGCCTGGTCAAGGAGGACGAGTGGGACGCCCGGGCCTATGAGTACGAGACCCAGCTGGGGCTGAGGCTGAGCCGGGACCTCGACGCTGTGCGCCACGCCGTGGAGGTGGCCACTGGCACCCGGCCTTCGCGCTCCGCGGACCTGCCGACACTGATGCACCGGTTCTTCTACGCGGCCCTGCCCGGCCGTGAGGTGAATGACTACGATCGGCTGCCGCCCTCCAGGGAGGAACGGGCAGCTCACGACGAGGTCGGTATCCGGCGTACCCGAGCGACGGCCGAACTGCCCATCGAGTTGTTCCAGCGGTACAACGAGCTGGTCAAACCCACCCACGCCCAGTTGCTCGCCTTCCTCAAGGCAATGGTGGGCTGGCTGGTCCCCCGATACTCGCTGTACGAGGTGCTGGACGCCTCGGTCCGAGCCGAGGTGGGCTTCGACGGGGAGGAAGTCGTCGCGCTGCAGGGTGCCGGGACGCATCTGTACCTCTGGGCGGACCAGGAGCTGTCGCCCCGGACCGGCCGTCCGCTGTTCCCTCCGCACACCGCCGTTTACGGTGACAGGACCCGGTGGCTCGTGCCGGAGATCACCGGTGACGGCCTCGTTCCCGAGGGCATTGTCGACGCGCTCGAAGGAAGGACGAACAGCCCCGATGTCCCGCGCAGGAGGCTGGAGGACCGGCTGAACGCCCTGGCCGCGTGGCGCGGGCGCCACTCCGGGCATCCGCTGGACCGGCTGGGCGACGGGCACATCACGGCGCTCCACTTGGTGACCGGAGGAACGGACGGGTTGCTCTTCTTCTGGATGTCGACCGCCGACAGGCCGACCGTCGACCTCCTGCGTCAGGGCGTGCGCTCCGTCATCGATGACCTGTTCTCCAGACAAAGCATCCAGTTCCCGCGGCTGCTGATGAAGTACGGGAGCTTCAACACGACCGCCCGTGCGGCGATCGACGCGTACGGGACGGGCCAGGATCTGGCTGTGCACCGCCAGCGGGTGCTCGACGCGGCCGAGAGCGTACTGGACCGGGTCTTCGCCGAGCTCCCGCAGCACCTGGGGATGGCCCATGACGGGGTGCGCAGGCTGCCCGGTGTGGGCGAGAACGTGTTCTGGTCGGTTCGTGAAGCGGAGCCGCTGACCGGCGAGCCTGGCGGTGAGCCGTCTGGTGAGCTGGACGCCGTATGGGTGCCGGCGCTGCACGAGGCGCGGCTGAACCGGGCAGCGGCCATGAAGAGCCCGGTCCTGGCGGGCCATTCGAACCCCGCAGGTCGGAAAAGGCTGTACGAGGTCGTGCAGTCGGAGCGCGCCCGTGACGTCTCGCCGGTGGTCCGCGACCCCGACTTGGGCCAGACGTTGTTCGACCGGGCCACGTGGCTGGACGTGGTGTCCCGCCGGATACGCCGCGACGCCGACGGTGAGCTCTACGAGCACGTCCTGCTGCGGGAAAGGGAGGATTTCTGGCCGGTCACCGCGGAACCGGAGGGTCGAGGCGCCCGGCCCGCTCGTCGGGCCACCGGTCCGGCGGCCCCGGAGCCGGTGCCGGGGAGGGCGGAGCGTCCGGCCGAATCCGCCGGGCGGGACCGCCATGGCTCCGGCAGGGAGGGAACCCGCGAGCCCCGGGTGCACAACGAGGAGACCGATCAGGGCCGCGCGTCCCGTGAGCAGAAGCCGGCCCGCCAGGCGGACACGGAGGCGGGCCGGTCCGCGCCGACGCAGGCCGGGCCCGCGCCCCGGACCGCCAGCCCCAACTGGTACCGGATCGCCCATGAGGGTCGCGGCGTCGGGCTGTTCCACTTCACGCAGCCGGAGTGGGTCCGGCGCGAGCCGCCGTACAAGCTGGTGCACGCCGCGAAGCACTTCGTGCAGTGGATGCGCGACAGTGACGGCGACCGGTTCGGCCGCCGGTGGCCGTTGAAGCGGGTGATCCGAGGTGGCATCGTCTTCTATGGTCAGCACGGGAGTGAGGGGGCGGCTCCGGATCTGGAGAGGATGCGCAAGCACCTGGACCTGGACAGTGTCAAGAACGTCGTGATGCTGGAGTGCGGTGACGGGCTGACTCTCGCCAACGCGGCCGGCCGCCGGCAGGGCAGGCAGGCCGGCGATGTCGCCAAGGCGCTGGGCAAGTGGGTCTGGATACCGGAGAACGGTGTGGCGGTCAAGGCCGCGGGCAGTGCCGAGCCGGAGATCCACCTGCGAGAGAACAGCCAGGGCCGGGTCAGCAGTTGGCTGCGGTTCCACCCGGAGACGGGCCTGCCGTCGCGGCCCCCGGGGCCCTCCGCGTTGGGTATCGAAGCCGAGGAGTTGCCGGACGGCTCCACCTACCCCGCCGCCGAGGACTGGAACGCCCCCACGGCCGACCCTCCCATGGCAGACGCCACCGCCCTCGCGCCGCGTTTCCCGGCCCTCTACGGCCCGAAGCCCGACGGCAGCCCGAGCCGCTACGACGAACTGAGCGAGGAGTACGAGAAGACACTCGGCGAGGTGATCCGCGGCGTCTACAACGTGCGCGTCGAGATGGTGATCTCGCTCAAGAGCCTGCACGACTACTTCGTGCGGCACATCGGCCAGAGGAAGGCCGACCGCCTGTTCGTACTTAGCGGCCGCCCCGAGTCCGCCGCCGCCCAGCTCGAGCGCCTGCTGGACGAGCACTCCGATGCCACCTTCGAGGAGCGTATGGAGGCGTTCGCACGGGCGTCCTACTCGCACCCCAGGCATCCGGAGGCGCTGGGCCGGTTGTGGGACGAGCATCCGTCGCTGAACCGGGATGGGCTGCCGGGTGTGCCCGACCGGGTAGTGCCGCACTCGGACGACGCCCGTGCGCTTCTGCATGGCCGGTACGGTCTCCGGCTCACCGACGGTCCGGCCGAGAGCATCACGTATCTGATGCGCGTGCGCCTCATGCTGGAGATGCCGCACGGCCTCGAGAGGTACTTCCGGCTGGCGCTGATCGGCTGGGGTCTGAGGCGTAAGTCGCTCAGGGAGATCCTGACGGCGCTGGACAAGGCCGGGGTGCGCGATGAGCTGGATCCCCCCGCGCTGGTCGACGCGGCCCGGCTCCATGCCTGGAGCGACTCCCTGCTCAATCCCCGCCGCATGCTCACGAGCGAGTCCACGGCCGATTCCCCCCTGGGTTCGAGTGCGTCCGTCTGGGACTTGCTGCGGTTGCCGCATGAGCGGTACTTCCGGGAGGAGTGGCACCGGTTCCCTTTCCCGGTGCGACAACGCCTTAGGGAGATCGCGGAGCTGGCCAACCTGGAGGGCGGGTCGGAGTACTACGCCGATCCCCGCGTCAGCACGGATGCGACCCGTGAGTATCGCCGCCTCGCCTTGATGGAGTTGCTGGAACACCAGCGCACCGATGACGGTGTGGGGAACGTCAGGGCCGGACATCTGCTGGGCCTGTATCTGGCCGGCGGTCCGGACCGCCACCTGCTGCGGCCCCTGGCGGACTCCGGCCGGCGGGATAAAGCGGAGACGCTTCGGCTGATCCGGGACGCTGCTCGTAGGCTGGTGGTGCGGGCGTTCGACAAGGCGGAGCACGAAGAGCACGGGTATCCGCTGGTCTTCCGTATGGACTCGCGGTTCGGGGAACTGCTGGAGCAGGCCGTGGACCTTCGGGCACCGGAGGGCGCACCGCGCCGGACCAGCTTGAAACGGATGCGGGATCGGCTGGCCAATCTGGCGGGAGCGCTGGTTGAAGAGTTGCTGCCGAAGCTGATCGGGTACGCGGAGCTGGCTGTCGAGGCGGTCGAGTTGCTGATGCCGGTCAGTGGGCCGGTGTACTTGCGCACGTTGGTGAACGGGGCGCGTCCTTTGGATGACGTGTCGACCGACCGGCGGTCCGTGCTCACCGAAGTGTTGCGGGGGGCCGGGGAGAATGGCCGTGGGGAGCTCCCGGTGCTCTATGAGGTGGAGGAGTCCACCCGAGCGCGGGTCATCGCCCCCTTCATTCGCAACGCTGACGAGGACCGGGGCTTCGCCCTGTATCCGGAGGCTGTCTCCTACCAGCGCGGCAAGCCCCGGGTGGAGCGCGACGAGAGCACCAACCAGAGGTATGTGGTGGTTCCCCTCAGGGAGCGGCCCGTGGAAAGTTCCGGGCCGGCGTGGAACCGCGAGTTCATGACCCGGGTGCTGCGCACACCAAGCGGCAGGCCGGCCGGCGGATTCCTCGCATCCCTGAGCGACTGGACCGACGCCGATATCCCTCTCCGCGCCGCCGCCCAGGCGACCCGCTACTACATTTCCCAGGGACCCAGGAGGATGGGAGGGAAAAAAGTCGACGTCGTCGAGGACGGTTCGCACGCGCTGCCCTGGCCGCTCGGAACCCCTCACCTCGTTCTGCACAGCAGGGTCAGCGGGACCGTACCGTCCCGCTCCGGAACGAAGCGTGTGAGCGGCCCCCAGTTGGGTGTCTACGCGAAGGAGCTCCTGGCCCCCGCCGCGGGGAAAGCCGACGACTTCCGGATCGCGCTGATCGCGTGCAACGCCGCGGCTTCCCACCAGGCCGTTCCCCCGCTGGTACGGGGCGTGGCCGACTGGAGCGAGTCGGTGACCGCAGGCGCCTCCGGCCTCGTCATACACCCGTTGGACGAGATCCGAACCGTTTCGGATGCGCGGGTGAGGGACCGGGTCCCCTTCCTGCTCGAACCCACCGCCGACGTACCGGAACCAAGGTTCGACGCGTTCGCGCCCCGGCCGCGGAACAGTTTGGCGCCACGCCCTTGGTCGTTCACCCTGCGGGGCGATCGCCTCAGTGGCCTGGCCGGGGAGCCGAAGTGGTCCGAGAAGGCCATGGACTACGAGACCGGGCTGGGCCTGGAACTGTCCCGGGGCCGCGACGCGCTTGACGCTGCTTGGCACGCCGTGAAGGTGGCCACTGGCACCCCGCCTTCGAGCTCCGCGGACCTGTCGACACTGATGTACCAGTTCTTTGGGCGGGCCCTGCCCGGCAAACGGTTGGAGGACTACGACCGGATGCCGCTCTCCGGGGAGGAACAGGCGGCTTACGAGGAAGTCGGTATTCGGCGCACCCGAGCGACGGGCGCGCTGCTCCGGGATTTGTTCAAGCAGTACAAAAAGCTGATCGACCCCAGCTACGTCCAGTTGGTCGCCTTCCGTAAGGCGGTGGTGGGCTGGCTGGTCCCCCGCTACTCGCTGTATGAGGTGCTGGAGGCCGCGGTCCGAGCCGAGGTGGGCTTCATCGACGTGGAGGAAGTCGTCGCGCTGAAGGGCTTCGGGACGCATCTCTCTCTTTGGGCGGACCGAAAGCTGGCGCCCCGGACCGGCCGTGCGCTGGTCCCTCCGCACGTCGCCGTGTACCGCGACAGGACCCGTTGGCTCCTCCCGGAGGTCACCGGTGACGGCCTCGTTCCCGAGGGCATTGTCGACGCGCTCGAAGGGAGGACGAACAGCCCGGATGTCCCGCGCTGGGGGCTGGAGGACCGGCTGGACGCCTTGGCGGCGTGGCGTCGGCGTCACCCCGGGCATCCGCTGGACCGGCTGGGCGACGAGCACATCACGGCGCTTCAGTTGGTGACCGGGGGAACAGATGCGGCGCTCTTCTACTGGATGACGGCCGTGGACAGGCCGACCGTCGATGACTTGCGCGAGGGTGTGCGCTCCGTCATCGATGACCTGTTCTCCAGGCAGAAGGATGACTTCCCGTGGCTGTTGATGAAGTACAAGATGTTCAACAGGGTCGCCCGTGCGGAGAGCGCCGCGTTCGGGACGGGGCGGGATCTGGAGGTGCACCGCCGGCGGGTGCTCGATGCGGCGGAGAGTGTGCTGGGCGATGTCTACGGCGAGATGCCGTGGCATCTGGGGATGGCGTATGAGGCGGTGCGCAGGTTGCCCGGCGTGGGTGCGAACGTGTTCTGGTCGGTTCGTGAAGAGGAGCCGGTGACCGGCGAGCCTGGTGATGAGCCGTCTGGTGAGCTGGATGTCGTCCGGGTGCCGGCGCTGCATGAGGCGCGGCTGAACCGGGATGCGGCCATGAGGTCCCCGATCTATGCGGGTGGCCATGCGAACCCCGCCGGTGGGAAGAGGCTGTTCGAGGTCATCAAGTCCCAGCGCGCCCATGATGTCTCGCCGGTGGTCCGGGATTCCAGGCTGGGTCAGACGTTGTTCGGCCAGGACACGTGGCTGGATGTGGTGTCCCGTCGGATACGTCGTGATGTCAGGGGCCAGCTCTACGAGCACGTGCTGTTGCGGGAAAGGGAGGAGTTCGGGCCGTCCGTCGCGGAGCCGGATGGTCGTGGCGCCCGGCCCGCGCCTCGGGCCACCGATCCGGACCGGGAGCCGGGGCCGGTGCCGGGGGCTGGGCGGCGCCCGGCGACGAATCCGATGCGCCCGGCCGAACCCGCCGGACGGGACGGCCGTCGCTCCGGGGAGCCCCGGAAGTCTTCGGGGGGCCGGGAGACCGATCGCGGTGGCCGCTCGCGCCAGGAGCGGGAGTCGTTCCGTCGGGCGGACGGGGGTGCGGGCCGTTCGTCGGGGGGCCGGGAGAGCGATCGCGGTGGCCGCTCGCGCCAGGAGCGGGAGTCGTCCCGTCGGGCGGACGGGGGAGCGGGCCGTTTCGCGCGGGCGGAGCCAGGTCCCGCGCCCCGGGCTGTCGGTCCCGCCGCCTGGTACCGGGTCGCCAACGACGGTCGCGGGGATGGGCTGTTCCACTTCACGGCGTCGGAGTGGGCTCGGCGCAAGCCGGCGTACAGCGAGGTGCGCAACATAAAGCATTTCGTGCAGTGGGCGGGCTACGGTCGCGACCGGATCGGCCGCCGGTGGCCGCTGAAGCAGGTCGTCCGAGGTGGCATCGTCTTCTATGGTCAGCACGGGAGTGAGGGGGCGGCTCCGGATCTGGAGAGGATGCGCAAGCACCTGGACTTGGGCAGTGTCGAGAACGTCGTCATGCTGGAGTGCGGTGACGGGCTGGCCGGGGTGCCCCTTGCCGATGTCGCCAGAAGCCGTCAGGGCAGGCAGGCCGGCGCTGTCGCCATGGCGCTTCACAAGTGGGTGTGGATACCGGAGTTCGGTGTGGCGGTCACCAAGGCGCGGGGCAGTGACGCGCCGGAGATCCACCTGAGCGAGAACAGGCAAGGCCAGTCCACCATCTGGCTTGCGTTCGACCCGGATACGGGCCTGCCCGCGCGGCCCTCCGCCGACGGGATCCCAGCCGAGGAGGTGACGGACACCACCTTGTACCCAGGCGCCGAGCACTGGAACGCCCCCACGGCCGACCCTCCCATGGCAGACGCCACCACTCTCCCGCCGCGCTTCCCGGCCCTCTACGGCCCCAACCCCGACGGCAGCCCGAGCCGCTACGACGAACTGAGCGAGGAGTACGAGCAGACACTCGGCGAGGTGATCCGTGCCGTCCGCGAGCTGGACTTCGAGGTGGTGGACTCGCTCCGGGCACTGCACGACTACGTGAAGCGGCACCTCGATGAGGAAACCGCCGCGCGACTCTTCTCGCGCAGTGAGCGTCCCGAGTCCGCCGCCGACCAGCTCGAGCGCCTGCTGGACGAGCACTCGGATGCCACCTTCGAGGAGCGTATGGAGGCGTTCGCACGGGCGTCCTACTCGCACCCCAGGCATCCGGAGGCGCTGCGCCGACTGTGGGACGAGAAGCCGTCACTGAACCCGGATCGGCTGCCGGGCGTGCCCGACCCGGTGGAGCCGTACGCCCCCGCCACCCGCGCGCTTCTGCACGGCACGTACGGCCTTCGGCTCACCGACGGTCCGGCCGAGAGCGTCACGTATCTGATGCGTGTGCGCCGCATGCTGGAGATGCCGAATGGTTCCGTGGCGAAATTCCGGCTGGCGCTGATCGGCTGGGGTCTGAGGCGTAAGTCGCTCAGGGAGGTCCTGGCGGCGCTGGACAAGGCCGGGGTGCGAGATGAGCTGGGTCCCCCCGCGCTCGTCGACGCGGCCCGGCTCCACGCCTGGAGCGAAGCCCAGCTGGCTCCCCGCAGGCTGATGTGGGACGACTCCGGGATCCAGGACCGGTTGTCCACCACCTCGCCCCTGGACGCCATCACCATGCTGCGGCTGCCGCACGAGCGGTACTTCCAGGAGCAATGGGGCCACTTCCCTTCCCTGGTTCAACGACGCCTCCAGGAGACCGCGGAGCTGGCCAAACTGGAGGGCCGGCCGCGGCCCTCCGCTTCCCGCGCCGCCGGGGACACGACAGCCGGATCCCGCCGGGCCGCCATGATGGAGTTGATGGAACAACACGGCCTGTTCAATGGACGAGGGGTGCAGAACCTCAGGCCAGGACACCTGCTTGGCCTGTATCTGGCCGGCGGTCCCGACCGTCATCTGCTCGAACCTCTGCTGAACTCCGGTCGGTGGGACGAGGCGGAGACGCGTCGGCTGCTCAGGGCCGCGGCTCGCGACCTGGTATTGAAGGCGTTCGGCAAGGAGGAGCGCCGGTATCCGCTGGTGTTCCGCGTGGACCAGCGGTTCGACAAACTGCTGAAGGAGGCCGCGAAGCTCCTGGCAGCGGAACGCGCACCGCGCGGGACCAACCGGGCGGCCGAGTTGGAGCGGGTGCGCGATCGGCTGGTCAATCAGGCGAACGCGCTGGCCGAAGAGCTGGCGCCGGAGCTGACCGGGTACGCGGAGCTGGCCGTCGAGGCGGCCGAGCTGCTGATACCGGTCAACGGCCCGGTATACCTCGGCTTCTTGGCGGACGGAGCGCTGGACGACCCCCGTGCTCTGGATCCCCGTACTTACGCCGACAGCCGGGGCGTTGTCCCCACGCTGCGCTTGTCCGCCGTATCGGTCGACCGGCGGTCCGTCCTGGCCTCGCTGTTCCGGAAGGCCCAAAAGGCCCGGAAGCACGGCGTTGTGAAGTATCCGGTGGTGTTCGAGGTGGCCGAGGCCACTGTCCCGCGGGTCGTCGCCCCCTTCATCCCCGACCCCGGCCGATACCCGGGCATGGCCCTGTACCCGGAGGCTGTCGACCACCGGCCCGGCAAGCCCCGCGTCGTCGATCAGAGTTATGTGGTGGTCCCCCTCGAGCAGCTGCCCGCGGAGAGTTCCGAGCCGGCGTGGAACCGCGAGTACATGCCCCGGACG
>NZ_JBEYFS010000232.1:0-18310 GCF_040634475.1 Streptomyces sp. NPDC007095 | reverse complement strand
CAAGCTCGCCGGCTACGTCAACACCGCCGCCGGACGCCGAGCCCACACCGACCGCCCCCGCGTCCTCACCCTCTACCGCATCACATGATCAAACCAGACTATCCAGGCACTCGCCGGGGCCCTGCGGCATGAACCCCTGTGTCCGCACTCCGGGGGGCACCTCAGTCGGCACAGCCACCGTCGTGGCTGACTTTCGTCGGCTGAGGCACAGACGATCCCCGACAGTAGGCGCCGTCCTCACAAGCGGAGGGCGCCCCATGGGCTTGACTCGGTCATTGAAACTCCAGCCCAGAATCGCTCCGCCGACCGCTGTTCTTCTCCTATCGGCAGTGGTCATCGATCAGAATCGGCCATGTTGAAATCGGGGCGAATTGGACTCCGGTAAGCGCAAGAGGAATACAGGCAACAATTGTTACCTAGAAGCGGTGCAGGTCAAGGGGATTCTGGCGGTCCATCCGAATACCGCTTCGGGCGAGTGGTGACAATTGACACCTTCCGATTTTTCACCCGGCGAGAATGGCTCGTTCGTGAGCCTTGGTACCTTCTTGAGCAAGCAAAACGCCCCGTTCCGACGGCAATCGAGAAGACGAGGTGTTGCTCCAGCCGATCCAAAGATGGACGGCCGAACCAACCAGCCCAGGGGGTTGCATGAGCCAGTCGGAGAATGCAATAGAGAAATCGGATCCTGGATCTGGTTTCAGGATTCCTGATACGGAAGCGGTATCCGGAAATCTTGACCAGGATACTCGTCAGACTGGCCGCGTCAACGTCAGCTGGGTGGTCGCTATCGCAATGGTGATCAGCTCACTCGCGGCTTTGATCACGGCGATCAAGGCGTAGTCCGATCATCGGCGTCGCCATCTGCTGTACAGCAACGAAGCACAGCAACCCCAGCAACCGACCGCGGCCGGTAGCGACTCTTCGGGAGCATGGGGCGGCCTCTATGACCCCCGTTGACCGATCTCTGTAGAGCTACGGATCAGAAGCTGCCCGTGCCCCCGCCGTGCACGATCGACCAGGAACTGGCGGGGAACCGCGGTGGATGACGGACAGCGCACATGAGAACGGCCCCCGACCGATCTACCTGGTCAGGGGCCGTTCATCTGCGGAGACGGTGGGATTTGAACCCACGGTGACATCGCTCCCACGACGGTTTTCAACATCGCGTATCGGCGCCCCAGCCAATGCCATGCGAGTAACGCCGGGTCGCTAAATGACCTCTCGTTGACCCTGCTGGGGCTGATCCAGCTGTTGCTCTCGCATGCGCTGTTCTGCTCGTAGCCCCTCAACAATGGTGGCGAATGCTTCCATGTTCACTGCCTCATCGACATTATTGTACGGAGCGATACCCAATTCGAGTGCTGTGATGTGCTGTTCCATGCTATCTGCGGTCTGTTGCAGGTTGAACGCCCTTTCGCGAGGCTTGAAGTAGCCAACAGCGGCTGTTACTACACTGACGCCGGACCCCAGGGCGATCAAAATCCCCTTTGCGGGTTGGGGTGGGTCATACCACGCCGTTACACCCGACACGCCTGCTGAGCCAATAAAGAGCAACCATTGCATGAAGAGGTGCAGGCGACGGTAGTGGGTAGACTCAATCCGAAGTCGGGCAATCTCTCCAGGCAAACGCTCTCTGTAAGATGATTGCCTCTCGATAGCGGGAGGAGTCAGCCTCCGAGCTTCAAGGATACGACGCTCTTCGGCTAGTTCAAGGTCGAGCTTGAGGCTCCTAAGTGACTTCTTGGCATCTTTCCAGGGTGTATCTACACTGAACTCGGCATAGAACTGTACTACGGTGGCGAGAACCAAGAAAGCCAGGGCGCCACCAAAAATGTTAGTAATTGCGGAGGACACGCTGCTGTGTAGCCAGAAAGATATCTTTACAACGGCTCCTGCAGCGACCGAGACAACCAGGAGGACCGGAGTACCATAAAGGCCGACTACCTGTAGACGGCGATTCTTAATGCGCTGCCTAAGATCGGCGATATCTCGGCGATGCTGGATTAAAGCGTCAGTGGTGCTCACCTCACTTGAGGGAACCCCGATAGTCATTAGGCATCCTTTCTGCGAGTACCGCTAAGTGTGATTAATGATATGCAGTCAGCATGCCCAGCAACGCCCCGACCTGCCCCGAGTGCAACTAGCCCATGGAGTCTGGTGGCCTTGTGCTCGCCAAGCGGGAAGACGATGGTCGGCGGGCCTGCCGGTCACTGTAGAGGTGTACCAGTCGGCATATCTGGTGGAACTGGATCGACCAGCCGGAAAATCTGCTGGAGGTCTGCCCGGCGCCGGTGCTGTTCCGCTGACATCCATCGCTGACATCAACGGCTACGGACAACAGCAGCTATCGACGGTCGCCCCCAGCCTCAGCGCACGCAGGATGGGCCCACCGTGTCAGGGATGGATCGAACTCCTTAAGCGGGTGTCGCAGGTTCGAAAGCCGCCGGGGAAACTACCAGAAGGGCCAGCTCGGGGGCTCACCACTCCATGTTCATAGCCTGCTCGACCAGATAAGACGTGCGAGTAATATGGGATGACATTTCCTCCGTGCCTCTTTCTGCAGCACGCCTGAACTTTTCGAGTGATTCCTTATCCAGGGGCACGTCTAGGCCTGCCGTCACCCACTGAATAGAGGCCCAGAGGGGACCGTTGGTCAAGAAATCGTCGATCTCGTCAAAAGTCCTACACAGCTCGTCGAACCCTTGATCCGTCTCCGGAAAAAGGTGAAACTCTGGGGTGCTTGTGATGCTTGATAGGCCAATTGGCAGCACACCCAGACCCTCCACATGAAACCCTATCGCCTTGTGCAACTTGTCGAACCCGCCGTGGCTGTATGGATTCCGCCAAGTTTCAGCCACGATTTTTAGTTTCTCCCGCAGCCTCTGGGCGTCTTTGTTCTGCCCTTTTTCGAAGGTGCGGTCGTACTTGTCGAAGAGGGTGAGTCCGATGAAGGAGGATACTTCCTCGACCGAGGGATCGAAATCATTGGAAGGGATGCTCAGAACCAAAGTGTGCTCAAGAAGGCTGAAGTAGCTAGTTACCATTGCGATCGTTGCGTACAGACCCTCCTTCCGAATAGCCAATCTCCTATTCAGGGGTCCGGCAATCAGGGTGCCGACATCATTCGCCTCTGCCTTTCGTGCAAGTTCGCCATTCCCTGCGTAGGCATCCTGCGCGGCCGACCGGAAGTACTCGTACATTCCGCGAAGCTTGTAGTAGAGGTTGGGTATGGTGACGTCTCCCGTAAGCAAAGCCTGCTTGCCCATCATAGACAGGAGGTTCTTTTCCATCATTCGGGCGGCGGCTGAGATTTTACTCACAAGTTTATCCGGCTCGACCCTTTTTCCTACCTCTGTCCGTTCTACGTATAGGCGGACGCCGAATTTCTCATGGGAGATGCTGCACTCCACCCCTTGATACGTAAAGGGGTATTCCCATGCGAGTTTCTCCGTGCGGCCCAGATCGTGACAGTGAAGGAGTAGCTTGAGCGACAGAGATACCGATAGAGGGACGGGCATTTTCGCACGATCTACGAAGTGCCTGATGCAAGGTTTTCCCGATCGAGCGAATCCTTGGGTATCATCGCGATTGTTGGAGAAATCTCGAAGCGGCCTCCTGCAAATTTCAAACTCCGCTTCGATTGCCTTCTGTAGGTCACTCTGCGGTGTTGTTGATTCGCTCATCCTCGTTCGCTCCACTGAATAGACATATGAGTGTTGCGTGGAGGATACTGGGATATCGTCACGGAGATGTGAGATTTACGGGTTCAGGTGCCGTCAGCGCGCGCCGGCCATCGCAGCTTGCTCTAGTCGTTGGCAGCAGCGTGTTGATGCCGGGGGTGGTGCAGTGAGGCACACGCGCGCCTGGTCGGTCGGCGCGCTCGCCGTCGTGGCTGACTGTCGTCGGCTGAGGTTCGTGCCACAACCGTGCCAGATGCAGGGGTCAGCCACGGTCAACACCGGTGGCACGCGGACGAGCAACCATCCGATTCCTCAGCCGACGAAGCCGCAGCTCAGCCTGCAGATCACCCCGCCTCTCTCCTAAAGCGGTGATCACGCGTCGGGTGTGCTGGGCACGGAACGGGGAGCCTCAAGGCGTAGCACGAGTGCACGTAGGGCCCGGAGTTCGGCGTCCAAGGCCTGCGCACCTTCACGGGTGAGGGATACCCATGTTCGGGGGCGTCGACCCGCGTAGCCCTTCTCCACGGTGATCATTCCGGACTCCTCCAGCACCTTCAGGTGCCGGGAGAGATTTCCATCAGTGACGGCCAGTTGCTTCTTCAGGAAGCTGAACTCGACCCGGTCGGCTTCGCGGGCAACGGTGAGGACGCCGAGCCGCACGCGCTGGTGGACGGTGTCGTCCAGCGCCTGGGTGGGATGCAGTTCCTTTTGGTTGTCCTGCGTAGCGGTCGAGTCTTCGACGCTCATGAGACGACCGTACCCGCAACTGCGACACCGGGCGCGCGCCGGCGGCGGACCGCTGTCCACTCGCAGAGACCGGCGAGGAGCAGGACGGCAGCGAGCAGAAAGGCCTTGAACTGCGGTCCGTCGGCCCAGCCGGGATGGGCGGGGTGCTGCCAGGGAAGCCATCCACTGCCCCAGGAGGCCCCCAGGTACCCCGTGAGCAGCAGGGCGTGAGCGATGCCGGCCACCGCGGCGATCCAACTGCGTTCGGCAATTCCGAGGGCGAGAAGTCCGATGCCGACCATGTACCACGGGGAGGCGTAGCTGTTCTCCAGCAGCACGGCCTCCCACGGCTGGTCCTTGCCGAACAGCAGCGCCACCAGAGCTGTCGTGATCACAGTGGTGGATACGGCGGTCACGCGGACCCACATGCCGCGCCGCGGGACGACGCCCCGGGCCTCGCCGCGCAGGCGATACCAGCGGGCGAAGACGAACCATGCGAGGGGGAGGAGCGCGAACCACACGCCCCATGCCGCGAAGCGCAGGACGGCTCCGTCGAACTCGCCTTTCAGGCAGGGGGTTCCTGGTTCGTGGACGACGCACAGGCCAGTCAGCTCGGCGTAGGCAAAGGTCGGATAAGACCCGATGTAGCGCCCGTGGGCTCCGAAGTTGAAGGCGTACCGGGCGACCGGAATGGCCGCCAGTGCAAGGAGCCCGAAGCCAAGGAGGGGAGTCCATGCTCCGTTGGTCTGCGTGCGGGTCCTCGCACGGAGGCCTTCCGTCGCAGCCAACAAGGCGGCCGCGGCCGCCCTCGGTTCCGATCCCGCGCTGCTCGGTGCGGATGTTCCCATCTTTCCCCCTTGTGGCCGGCGCTCTGGCAGCGCTCGTGAGCGGACCGCCACATGGTCGGCCGCCGAACTAACTTTGCGATGCAAAGTACATGGCAGTCAAGAGTAAGCCGTGTGCTGACAACACAAGAGGGCCATCCAAGGGGTAACGCCGAGCAGGCCAGCCGATAGCCCGAAGAGACGTCAGCGACGGCTCCGCTCGCAGTTCAGGACGAAGGGGTCGTGCCAGACGCGTGCCAGGTTGTACGGGGAACCACGGGGAACACCGGGAATCGAACGGCGGCCCACCAGGGGCTCCAGCGCCCTTGGCCGCAGGTCAGTAGGGCAGCCGGGGCCAGGAGACATGAGCTTCCCAAGCTGATGGCTCAGGTAGTGCGCTCTGGACTGGCCGTCACAACTTCTCTGGTCGACGGCACCAGCAGCGTGACTGAGGCCGGTGGGCATGCAGCGAGGCATACGTGCGCGTGGTCGGTCGGCGCACCCGCCGTCGTGGCTGACTGTCGTCGGCTGACGTTCAGAAGATCGCGGGGGGGGGGCTTCATTGTGGGCGGCGTATCTCGGCCGGGTCGGCATAACGCGACGGGGAGGGGAGCCCAGGTTGGTACTCGGGCTCCGCTCCCCGCCAGAAGGGCCGTTGTCGTCAGGCGCCCTTCGCGCCCGCTGTTTCAGATGCTGTGCGGTTCGCTCGCCGCCAGCAGGTGACCGCGGCTGGTCGCGACGCGGAGGACGTCTCGAAGAGCCCCGGTCAGTTCCTTGGCCAGCCGCCGCATTTCCTCCCGGTCGCCGTCCTGGTCGTCGAGCGTCTCGGAGGCTTGCTCCAGCAGCTCGGCCGCTGTGCCGAGTTGGACCGCTTCGATGTTGTCCGCCAGGCGGGGCATGTAGCCGCGCCGGTCGTCGGTGCTCAGGTAGCAGGGCTTGCCCTCTGGACCCGACCACGGGAGGAGCCTGAGTTCGTTCCGTGCCGTCATCCTTGCGTCTGCCTCTCATCGGTCGTGTGGTGGGTGGTGAAGACCGCGTCGATGCGGTCCCCGGGGAACACCAGAAGGGCGGCTTCGACGACTCGGCCGGTGGAGTCGGTCGCGACTCGCGTGATCGCGAGGACGGGCGGAGTGGAGCCGATCCGGAGGGCAGCGGCTTCGTCCGGCGTCGGTGGGCGAGCGCACACCGTCTCCCGGACTACGGCCGGAGGCGGACCGAGGAGGGCGAATCTCGTAGCCGCCTCCTGGCACTCGGACCCGTCGTCGAGCACTCCAGCCGGTGCCAGGTCACGTGGGATGTAGATGCGGGCCAGTCCGTGCGGTGACTCTCCCGCGTGGCTGATGCAGAAGAACTCGGCGAGAGGGCTCCCCGCGGGCACCTTCAGCAAAGTCGTCAGATGCCCGTGCGCCTGCACCGTGTTGCTGCGAATCGTGACGCGCAAGGCCGGTTCGGCGGCGGTCCACGGGTCCAGTGTTCCCCAGCCTCCGACGTACATGATCTTGCGGAGGGGGCGACGGGCGAAGTTGCCCTTGCCGTGGATCTTCTCGAGGAGGCCTTCCGTCTGGAGCACCGCGAGAGCACTCCGAAGCGTCACCGTGCTGACGTGGTACCGATCGGCGAGGCCGGCTTCGGACGGAAGGCGTTCGCCGGGTTTGATGAGGCCGGCCGTGATCTGGTGCCGGAGGTCGTCGGCGATGTGGTGGTGGCGAGACGGCACGGGCCCGGTCACCACCTTCTCAGCGTGCGCACGACGACGAGCCGGGTGCGCGTGTGTATGGTCAGCAGCTCGCCCGACTCGAAGACGAGTTGCTTCGCGCCCTGGGGCAGTTGGAAGAGGTCCCGCACCCGGCAGGCTTGGCCGCCGAGTTGGATGATGTCGCCGCGCTGCACGGTGGTCGAGGTGACCTCGATGCTGGCGACCAGCACGCTCCTGGGGGCTCGTTCGCTCACCGCGACACCTCCTCAGGCGTGGACTGGTCGCGTGCCGAGTGGCACGGGCAGTCGCACGCTTCGTAGATCACCGGGAGGTCGACCGGCGCCGAGGTCGGGGAGGTCTCCGAGCAGGCGGGGTGGGTGCCGATGCGGCAGGCGGTCGATCGGTAGGGGGCGGCCGAGGTGTCCGTGCTGTGGGGCCGTTGGCGAGGAGGCATCAGCGGACCCCCGCGAGGGCCGACCAGGCATCAGCCGGCAGATGGGGAGCGACAACCACCGAGCGCGCTCGTACGCGCTTCTCCCAGGCCAGCACGTACGGGCGGACGAGCGCGTTGTCCTCACCCTTGAGCGGGTGTCGGCGGTCCGGGCCGGTGGAAGCTCGACCCAGAACGACGGTCGATGCGTCAGCGGTCGCAGGGGATGTGGGAGCGGCCGGCAGTCGGGCGGGCGTTAAGGCGCGGCGGTGCCTGCCCCTCGGGAAGTACCGCGCTCTGGTGAGGGAGACGGCGCGGCGGATACGGTTGAGCACGCTGTTCAGCTCCTATCGCTGATGGCTCGGTCCCCCGACATCGCCCGTCGTGGGGACCGCTTTGCGTACGACCGCCCAGAGGGTGCGGCCGTTCAAGCTGGTGGCGAGGAGTCCGAACCGATCGGCCTCCGCCACCACTTCCAAGACCTCTCGCCATGTCTCGGCGGAGAGCGATTCCGGCACCTCCGCTTCGACCGACGTGTGCCGGGGGTGTTCCTCCACTCGCCGTGAGGAGCCCGAGGGCGGACAGCCGGGCGGCGAGGGCCGCCGCGCTAACTCCCGAAGCGGGCACAGGACAGCCTCCGTCACCGGCAATCACTTTGCGTGAATCTAGTTAACTAGATTAGAGCTAGTGGACTAGATTTTCCATATGTCTGAGCAACCGCCGTACCTCCGCATCGCCGACGAGCTCCGGCGGCGGATCGCGGAGCATGTCTGGGAACCGGGAGACCGCCTGCCGTCCCGCGCCCAGATCGGCCAGGAGTACGGCGTGGGCGAGAACGTGGTCCGCAGGGCTCAGGAGTTGCTGATCTCCCAGGGCGTACTGGAGGGGCGCGCCGGATCGGGTACGTACGTCGCCGAGCCCCGGCAGCGGGTGCGGATCGTCCGGTCCACGGCGCGCGAGCAGCCCGGTGGGTCACCGTTCCGGACGGACATGAAAGCCGTGGGCAGGCAGGGGGATTGGGAGAGCCGGACGGACGCCAAGGTGCCGGCGCCTGCCGACATCGCCGCGCGACTCGGTATCGCCGAGGGCGAGCTGTGCGTCCGGACCACGTACGAGTTCCTGGCGGACGGCAGACCCGTGCAGTTGTCGGCGAGTTGGGAGCCCTACGACCTCACGGCCGGCACTCTCGTCGTACTCCCGGAAGGTGGGCCCCACGCGGGCGCCGGAGTCGTGAACCGCATGGCCGCGATCGGTATCACCGTCAGCCACGCCGTGGAGCAGCCGGAACCGCGGCAGGCTACCGCCGAAGAGGCCTCGCTCCTGGGCATCCAGAAGTCCGCGCTCGTCACGCGCATTCAGCGGACGTACTACAGCGACGAAGGGCGACCGGTGGAGACGGCGGACATCGTGGTGCCCGCCACGCACTGCGAGATCGTCTACGAGATCCCGATCAACCGGTGATCGCGCCGCTTGCGGCGAGACCCCCAACGACATCCCCTACGTGGGCCACCTCCTTCCTTCAGGCGCCAGGATTTCCCATGCGAGAGCTCGTGTCTTTACCCGGGAAGGTAAATCGCTGGATCTTGCGGCGCCGACCCGAACACGAGTCTGCTCATACTCGACGCGGAGGTCTGTACCACGGTTGGTACATCTTTCGAGCGGCCCGACTGCCAGCGTCACAGAACTTCCCACAGAGGACCGTGCCAGCCTGAGCGGTCAGACTCTTTGTGTTCTTGTGGGATAGATGAGGGGAGAGGCAGATGAGTCGCCGCAGGGAGACCCGTAAGGTCGCCGCAGTCGTGACTGCGACTGTGCGTGAGTGGAGCGACGAGGAGGGTTGGGGTGTCCTCGACTCGCCCGAGACTCCCGGAGGGTGCTTCGGCCACTACGCCGACATTCAGGCGCCCGGCTTTCGCACGCTGTCACCAGGGCAACAGGTCGATCTCACCTGGGAAGCGCCCGGCTTCAAGCAGGACGGGTACGACTACCGTGCGGTGAGCATCATCCCCAGGCCCGTCTGACATCCGCACCTGACATCAACGGCGGCGAACGCTGCCACACAGAAGCGGCCACGGCCGGACCAACGACGAGCCGTTCAACGCCGTTTCAGCAACCTGCACCGCACGGTGATCGAACTTACAAGGCGGATGTCGGCGGTTCGAAACCGTCCGCGCCCACCAGTCTCAGGACACGAACAAGGCCCAGGTCAACCGGTACGCATCGGGGGACCTGGGCCTTGTTCTTTCGGGGCTGCCAGATGGCGCCGTGCCTCTCACGTGCCAGAAGGTCCACGTGGAGTCCACTTCACCTTCCTGATCTGCCCGTCCACGCAGTCGGCCATCTCGTGGTCACGGCGCTGCCGGGTGCGGCGCCGACGTGCACTGGGAATTCGGGCCTATCAGGTGCGAGGAAGTAGGTCCCGCCCCAAGGCCTCCTGGCCTTTGACCCTTCCCGCCAGGCTTCCTAGATTCGTAGTAGTCGACCGGTCGGCCAGTGATGGCGTCGGTCGTGACGCTCCGATTCGACACGAAGGCAGAACACCCGCATGCGTACCACCAGTCTTGGCACCCATGGACCAGAGGTCGGCGTCATCGGCCTGGGCGCCATGGGGATGAGCTTCGCCTACGACATGGCAACCCCGCGCGACGAAGCCACTTCCATCTCCGTCATCCACCAGGCCCTCGACCTGGGCGTCACCTTGATCGACACCGCCGACGTCTACGGTCCCTACACCAACGAGGAACTCGTCGGCCGGGCCCTGGCCGACCGCCGGGACCGCGCGGTGATCGCCACCAAGGTGGGCCTGGAGGCCATCGACCCCACCGGTGGCCCCGCCGGCTCCCCGCTCGTCAGGCCCAATGGACGGCCCGAGCATGTCCGCGCCGCCATCGACGCCGGGCTGCGCCGCCTGGGCACCGACCATGTCGAGCTCTACCAGCTCCACCGCGTCGACCCCGAGGTCCCGATCGAGGAGACGTGGGGTGCGATGGCCGAGGCTGTCGCGGCCGGCAAGGCCCGCTGCCTGGGCCTGTCCGAGGTCAGCGTCGAGCAGATCCAGCGCGCCCGGGCGATACACCCGGTCACCACTGTGCAGTCCGAGTTCTCCCTGTGGACCCGCGACGTCCAGGCCGAGGTCCTGCCCTACTGCACGGAGCACGGCATCGGCCTCCTGCCGTACTCGCCGCTGGGCCGCGGCTTCCTCGTCGGCCGCTTCACCTCCTTTGACGAACTGCCGCAGAAAGACCAGCGGCGGCGTCTTCCGCGTTTCCAGCAGGACAACCTGCGAGCCAACCTCGACATCGCGACCAGGGTCCGCGAAGTCGCCGGCCGGATCGGCGCCACCCCCGCGCAGGTCGCCCTCGCCTGGCTCGTCGCCCAGGGTCCGCACGTCGTCCCTGTCCCCGGCACCAAGAACCCGAAATACGTCGCCGACAACGCAGGCGCCGCGAACGTCAGACTGTCTGCGTCCGACCTTGCCGACCTCGACAGCATCCCGGCCCCCGTGGGCGCCCGGTATTGACCGTCTGATCCGGGCCTTGATCTTTCCGCTATTGGATATCCAGGTCAGGATGCCTGATGAGGAAGATCAAGTAAGCGACGGCGGCAACTGTCCCCACAGCGCCGAGCGCCATGCCGGTCATGGGTCGCGTCCGGCTGAGGCCCTCGCGAGACGCGGCGCGGTACTGGACCCAGCCGAGCACGAGGCCGCCGAGGCCGGCCGGCAGGGCAAAGAACCACGTCAGCATCCAAAAGGGGCAACAGAACCAGAAGGCGACGGACGATCCACCCAGCACAACGGCGGAGATCTTGCGTCCCCGTTCCCCCTCCACGTCAGTCACCGGATGATTAGAGCAGCCCCTGCCCGCGGCACGCCGGCTTCGCGTGCCGCCCCTGCCCCGGAAATTCGGTGGTTGCGCCTGTGGGTGCTGGCCATACTGCCGCCATGGATCCCGTGACTCTGGAGACCGCGCGACTTCTGCTCAGGCCCTTCGGCCTCTCCGACGCGGACGCGGTGTACGCGGCCTGTCAGGACGAGGACATCCAGTTCTACACGCCGGCGCCGTCGCCGTTTCGGCGTGAGGATGCCGAGAAGTACGTCGGGGAGACCGCGCCCCAGGGCTGGGCAGGGGATCGCGACCACATTCTGGGTGCCTTCCGGTCGGACAACGGTGCCCTGGTCGGTTCGTTCTGTCTGACGAGGCTCTCCGAGGGGGTCTACGAACTCGGCTACTGGGCGGCCAAGGAGCAGCGCGGCCGGGGGTACTCCGCGGAGGCGGCCCGGGTTCTGTGCGACTGGGGTTTCGCCGTGCTCGGGGCGCACCGGATCGAGTGGTGGGCGATGGTCGGGAACGTGCCCTCCCGCGCGCTCGCAGAGAAGCTCGGCTTCACCGTCGAGGGAACCCTGCGCCGTCGCACCGTGGTCCGGGGTGAACCGCGTGACTGGTGGGTGGGCGGACTTCTGAAGTCCTGACGGGCGAGAGTTCGGACGGGCGAGAGTTCGGACGGCCGAGAGTTCGGACGGCCGAGAGTTCGGACGGTCGAGAGTTCTGGCCATCGAGAGTTCTGGCAGTCGAACGTCCGGCCTCGTCATTCCTCGGCGAAGACCAGATCCTCGATCGGGTGGGTCATACGTACCGTTCCGGCGTTGACCTCGATCACGTGGTGCAGGCCGGTGATGGTCCTGGCGGTGGGGCCCTGGGAGAGGATGCGGAATCGGTCGGCGCCGCCGAAGAGGTAGCTGGGGAAACAGTCCAGCGAGGAGTCGGGCGCGAAGCGCAGATGGTCCGCGAGGCGGCGGAAGAGCTTCGGGAACAGCACCGTCCGGTTTCGCGTTCAGGATCCGGTAGTCGCCCTCGATGAGGAGCATGGGCATGAGTGCCTCCGCGTCAACGCCGGTGACTCATCGTTGCCACGCGGCGGCTCCCCCGTACCCGGAGTGACACGGATTTACGACGTCTGTGGGGGCCCTTCGTGGGCGTGCTTCAGCTTCGCGCGGGCGTCCACCGTGTCCGGTGGGGCGACCTCCGACCAGAAGCGGTGGCAGGTGACGAAGACGGCGAGTTCTCGTTCGCGTTGGCGGAGCTTCTCGACCTCGGCCTGTTCGTCGGGTGTCCAGCCGGGGGAGGCGGGGCGTTCCACCTTGCGCCAGCCCTTGTCGTCGCTGAAGCCGTCCAGGGGCTCCACCGACCAGGGGAGCCTCTTGAGCAGGGCCAGGAGCTCCGCCCGGACCTGATGCAGCTCCTCCTGGCCGGCCAGGAGGTCACTCGGGAAGTCATAGGTCGCAGCCACGCGGCAATGGTACGCCTGTTCGAATTTGAGGTGCGAGTTCCTTCGGGGACTTCACGCGAACGGGTGGGGCGTCCACGTCGGACGACGTCTTGCCGTGGCGGCCCGAACTGTCAGTCGTCGTCGGCGAGTTCGCGGCTGAGTGCGTTGGCCCGGTCCACCTCGGCCAGGTGCTCCTCTGTCCAGGCCCTGACCATGGCGAGCGGGCCCCCAGCGACAGGCCGAGCGGAGTGAGCCGGTGGTACACAGGCGGACCTCGGCGTGCGGGTGTCGCGCGAGCCGGGCGGCCATGTACGGCGTGGTCCACAGGGTGAGCTCGGCCACGACCGCGATCATCACGGAATTGCTCAGTCCAGGCTGCACAGTTTGAACTGGACAGTCTGGGCTGAAGGTCCTAGCGTGGGGGCATGGACGACAGCAGGGATGCCGCCGAAGGCGTCGACGGCGTCTCCGGGTCCGCCGCGCGTGCCGCGCGGGATCTGCGGGTCGCGTTCAACCGGCTGCGGCGGCGGATCCGGGAGGTCGCCGAGACGGAGGGGGAGACGCAGGACCTCACGCCCTCCCAGGTGTCCGCGCTCACGCTGGTGAGCAAGAGCGGCGCCGCGACGGCCAGTGGACTGGCCGCCGCCGAGGGGGTGCGCCCGCAGTCGATGGCCGCCACACTCGCCGCGCTCGACCAGTACGGGCTGATCGAGCGCAATCCCGACCCCGGGGACGGCCGGCGGCAGCTCGTCACACTCACCGACGCGGGGCGCGAGCGCATCGAGGGCACCCGGCAGGCCCGTGCGGAATGGCTGGCCCGGGCCTTCGAGGACCGCTGCACGGAGGCCGAGCGGCAGACCGTCATCGAGGCCATGGCCGTACTGGAACGGCTCACCCGGCCGTGATGCCCAAGATATCCGGACTCGTTCGCTCCGACCGGCCCTCGCGCCCCCGCCCCGCGGACTCCTTCGACCGGCGGCTGATCGCCCCGATGGTCCTCGGATCCGTACTGAATCCCGTCAACTCCGCCATGATCGCGGTGGCGTTGGTGCCGATCGGGGCCGCGCTCGGGGCACCGCCCGCGCAGACGGCCTGGCTGGTCACGGGGCTCTACCTGGCCACCGCCGTGGGGCAGCCCGTCATCGGACGGCTCGTGGACACGTACGGACCTCGTCGTCTCTATCTCATCGGGACGGCGCTCGTGGGGATCGCCGGGCTGCTCGGCGCCCTCGCTCCGAGCCTCGGCGCGCTGGTCGCCGCCCGGGTGCTGCTCGGATTCGGCACCTCCGCCGCGTACCCCGCCTCGATGAGCCTCACCCGCAGTGAGGCCGAGCGCACCGGGCGGGACAGCCCGGCCGGAGTACTGACCGCGCTCGCCGTCTCCGCCCAGACCGTCTCCGTCGTCGGCCCCACCCTGGGCGGACTGCTGATCGGCGTGGGCGGCTGGCGCACCATCTTCCTTGTCAACGTGCCACTGTCGGGGGCCTGTCTGGTCCTCGGTGCGCTGCGGCTGCCGAAGAGCCCGGGCGGGCAGCGGCAGAGGCGGAGCGTCGACCCGCTCGGCATGGCGCTGTTCGCCGGCCTGCTCGCCGCCCTCATGTTCTTCCTGATGAAACCGCGGGCCGACCACTGGTGGCTGCTCGTGCTCGCCGTCGGCACGGCAACGGGCTTCGCCCTGTGGGAAGTTCGCGTCGCGGAGCCGTTCATCGATCTGCGGGTGCTCGGCGGCAACGTCCCCATGCTGGCGACGTTCCTGCGTCAATTCCTCAGCTTCACGACGGCGTACGCGTTCCTGTACGGCTTCACGCAGTGGCTGGAGGAGGGGCGGGAGCTGTCCGCCGCCACCGCCGGACTCGTACTGCTGCCGCTGTCGCTCAGCGCGCTGGCCGTCTCCGCCGCCACCGGGCGCCGCGAGGCGATCCGGGGCAAGCTCGTCGTGGGCAGTCTGGTTCAGATCGCCGCGTGTGCCGCGCTGTTGGGCGTGAACTCCGGCAGTGCGATCTGGCTGCTCGGCGCCGTCGGGATCGTCATGGGCATCCCGCAGGGCCTCAACGGCCTCGCCAACCAGAACGCCCTCTACCGGCAGGCCGACCCCGCCCGCATGGGCTCCGCGGCCGGACTCCTGCGCACCTTCATGTACCTCGGCGCGATGGTCGCCTCCGCCGCCGACGCGGCCGTCTTCCCCCATGGCGCCGACACCGGGGGCCTGCACCACCTGGCCCTCTTCATGCTCGCCGGAGCCGCGCTGCTCCTGGCGGTGACCCTGCTCGACCGATCCCTGCGCGCCCTCGCGCCCTCCACCCCCCGAAAGGCCTGACCATGGCTGTCACCACGCTCGACCCGAAGACCGCGCTCGTCGTCATCGACCTGCAGAACGGCATCGCCGGAAACCCGGGCCTCGTCCCGAACCCGGCCGCGGAGGTCGTGGAGCGGGCGGCCCGGCTCGCGGACGCCTTCCGCGAGCAGAGCCTCCCCGTCGTCCTCGTCCGGGTCACCGCCGCCGCCGACGGCGCGGACGGCGTCCCCGGGCGCATCGACGGCCCCGCCCGCGCCCCCCGTGTCTGGCCGGAGGGCTGGGACGTCCTCGTCGACGAGCTCGCCGGTCACCCGGAGGACATCGTCGTCACCAAGCGGAACTGGGGCGCGTTCTACGGCACCGACCTCGACCTGCAGCTGCGCCGCCGCGGGATCACCCAGATCGTGCTGGTCGGCATCGCCACCAGCATCGGCGTCGAGTCCAGCGCCCGCGCCGCCCACGAGCACGGCTACCACGTCACCCTGGCCACCGACGCCATGTCCGACATCGACGCCGAGACCCACCGCAACAGCGTCGAGCGGATCTTCCCGCGTCTCGGTGAGACGGGCACGACGGACGAGATCCTGGAAGTGCTGGCCAAGACCCACGCCTGAGCCGTAGTCAGGGTCAGTGGCGGCGGCTGCCCTCCAGCTCCTCCAACTTCCTCACCAGCCCCCGCGCCACCGGCACGGCCACCCCGTGCCGGTCCGCGGCCCGCAGCAACGCGCCGCCGATCGCGTCGAGTTCGAGCGGACGGCCCGCCTCGGCGTCGCGCTGCATGGAGGACCTGGTGTCCGGGGGGAAGGCGTCGTAGCGGGCGAGGGCCACGGCAGGGTCCGCCGGGGCGCCGCACGCCCGGCTGACGGCGGCCGTCTCCGCCACCAGGGACGTCAACTCCTCGCGGTGGTGCGTACGGACCTCGTCGAGCGGCACCCCGTAACGGGTCGTCAGCAGCGCGAACGGCGCGAGGAACGACATCTTCGCCCACAGCGTGGCCGACTCGTCGTCCAGGACACGGACGGCGGGGCCGGCCGCAGCCAACACCCCGGCGAGCGCGTCCAGCCGGCCGCGCGGCACGCTCTCGCCGGTCAGGTCGATCTCGGCGAAGGGGCTGCCGTGTTCGATCACCCCGGGGGCGGTCCGGGTCGACTCGACACGGATGACGGCGGGGGCGACACGGGCGGCACCGTAGCGGGCTCGCAGGGCCGCCGGGTGTTCGACACCGTTCAGGAACGGGACCAGCAGGCCGTCGCCGAGCGCCTCCGGCCGTACCCGCTCCAGGGCCGCGTCCAGTGCCGTGTGCTTGACCGCGATCAGGCAGGCGTCGACCGGTTCGCGCAGTTCGGTGTCGGCCTCCACGGCCGCCGTGAAGTCCCCGAACCGGCCGCTGCGGACGCGGATGCCGTCCGTGCGCAGCGCCCGCGCCGTCTCGTCCCCGGCCAGACAGATCACCCGGTGTCCGGCCCGGGCCACCAGCGCCGCCAGCAGTCCGCCGACGCCGCCCGGGCCCAGTACCGCCACGGTCGACCGCTCCGCGTCCCGTTCCTCGGCCCGTTCCTTCGACTGGTCCTTGGTCATGGCTGTTCGATCCTCTCGTCGGTCGGCCCTGGATGGTGGCCGCCTCGACGTAGATCATCCCGCTACGGCGGCAGGACCGATGCCCCGGGTTCCGGCCGGCCGCGCGAGACTGGACGCATGTGCCGCAGCATCAAGACACTCCGTCCGCCCGTGCTCCCCGAAGAGGCCACCGAGGAGGAGATCCGGGCCGCCGCCCTCCAGTACGTCCGCAAGGTGTCCGGCTTCCGCGCCCCGGCCGCCCACAACCGTGAGGTGTTCGACCGCGCGGTCGAGGCGATCGCCGCCGCCACCGCGGAACTGCTGGACGGCCTGGAGGTACGCGGGGCCGCTCAGCCCGGGCGCGCCGGATAGCGCCCCGCCCGCGTATCCGCAGGTCCGTGCGTCCGTGGGTCAGGCGCCGGTGCCCGGCTCCTGGGTTGCGGGACGGCGCATCAGGTATGCCGCGCCCGCCCCCGCGCCGAACAGCGCCAGGAACGACACCCCGGTCGCGAGCCAGCTCGCGCCCAGCCACTGGCCGCCGAAGTAGCCGAGAGCGACGCTGTAGGCGGCCCAGGCCAGGCCCGCCACGATCGACCACGGCAGGAACTCGCGGACCCGGCGGTGGGCCGCGCCCGCGCCGAGTGAGACGACCGAGCGTCCGGCGGGCGCGAAGCGGGCGAGGACGACCAGCGCTCCCCGGGCGCCGCCGCCGCGCGCGAGGGCCGCGCCGAGACGTTCCTGCGCGCTGGACAGCCGGCGCGAGCGGGCTATGGCCCGGTCCAGGCGTTCGCCGCCGCGCCAGGCCAGCCGGTAGGCCACCAGGTCACCGAGGACCGAGGCGGTGGCCGCGGAGAGGGTGAGCGCCATGATGTTGGGCACCGCCTGCCCGACGACGGCCCCCGCGGAGCCCGCCGCCGCTGCCGTGGCCGCCGTGATGACGAGGACGCCGCTCGGCAGGACCGGCAGGAAGACGTCCAGCAGGACCGAGACGGCCACCGCCGCGTAGATCCATGGGCTGCCCGTCAGCGGCCCCACACTCTCCAGCACCGAAACTCCCCTGTACTCCCCCGTTGGCACGACCTCGCCGCTACGTCGCGGGGGAGCGGCAGGCGGCCTGTGACAGCCATACAGCGTACGCGGCGGGTGTGACAGGAGGGTCACTGGGGGTTCATGTGCTCCTCGCGGCGGGAGCGAGTAAGGGAGGGGCGAAGTCGGGGCGGGGACGAGCGTTGGAGGAGTGGGACAGCGATGGTGGCAGGGATGATCGCCGGCGCCCTGGCGTCGGCCGTACTGACGGTGGGCGGCAGCGCGGGAGCGGACGGCTACTGGATGACGACGGACGCGCGGTTCGCGCCGCCCGGCGCCTTCCTCCCGTCGGCGGCACTGACGTACGACATGCAGGTCGTTCCGGCGGCCGGCGGGATCGAGGTGAGTCAGCTGATGGACGAGCGGGGCGCCACGACCGTACGGCTGCGGGTGACCGGAGTGAAGGCGGGCCACGTGTTCGGGGCGCGGGTGCACCAGAAGCCCTGCGCCGCCGATCCGGCCGCGGCGGGCAGGGTCTACCAGCACCGCGAGGACCCGGCTCACGCCGACCCGGACAACGAGGTGTGGCTGGACTTCACCGCCGACGAGAACGGGAAGGGTGAGGCGAGGACCCGGCACGACTGGGGCTTCAGGCCGGGCGGGGCCGGTTCGGTGGTGCTGTACGAAGGGCCGGGCGCTGGAGGTACGCGGGCGGCCAGGACGAACGCGTCCTGCGAGACGGGCAGTTCTACGGCTTCGGAGTGGACGCGGGCACCGGCGCCTTCGTCGACGCGACCATGGCCGAGG
>NZ_JBEYFS010000231.1:0-18347 GCF_040634475.1 Streptomyces sp. NPDC007095 | reverse complement strand
AGAATCGCCGTCTACAGGTAGTCGGCCTTTATGGTACTCCGGTCCTCCTGGTTGTCTCGGTCGCTGCAGGAGCCGTTCGCGCTCCGGGTGCCCGTGCCGTCCGTACGTCCCGTCGCCGCTGTGGGCGCGTACGGACTGGGCGGCTGGGGCTCCTTCGCGGCCGGCTGGCTGTCCTGGACGGCCACCGGTCCGAGCGCCGTCGCCCGTGCGGCGGCGCTCCTCCTCTTCGCCGGGGCGATCGCTCTGGCGGCGGCGTGGCGGCTGCCGGACACGAACGTCGCCACCTGGGTCGCCTCGGCCGGCGGCCTGCTCACGGTCGCCGCGCTCGGTGGCGTCCCGCGCTCGTCGCTGCCGGGCGACTGGACGGTTCCGGGGTATCTGGTCTGCGCTGTGGCCCTGTTGGCGGCCGTACGCACCCGGCTCCCCGAGCCGATGAGGCGCGGCCTCGCCGTGGCGGCCGGCTCCGTGCAGGCGGTCGCGGTGGTCTGGGCGCTGCCGCCGGTCGCCCTCGCTCTGCTGGGCCCGGTGGCCTGGGTGGGGCGCGTCTGGACCGGGGCCCCCTCGACCGCGCGCGAGGCGGTCACGACCGACGGCGTCCCCTGGCCTCCGTACGCGGCCACGGCTCCGCTCGTCCTCGTGGTCGTCGCCACCGTCCTGGCCGTGGCCGTCCGCGGTACGGAGTGGCGCCCCAGGGCGACGGTCGGCGCGTCGGCCCTCGCCTGGGCGGCCGTTCTCGTCCTTCCCGCGGCTCTCGACATCCCTTACTGGGCGGGGCTGTCCGCGCAAGGACTCACGATCGTGGCGGCGCTGGCGTACACCGCCCGCTCGGCAAAGGCGCGTCCGGTCCCCTTCCTCCTGGCCCTTGTCGGCTCGGTGAGCCTCGCGTGCCTCTCCCTCGCCGCCGAGGGCACGACCCTCGGCGTCCTCGCCACGCTGACCGTACTGTTCGCCGCCGTGTCCGGGCGCTCGCGGCCAGCCCCGGTCGCCGCCCTCACGTACGCCACCGCGCTGGCCTGTGCCGTGGGCGCGTCCCTCGGCTGGCAGTCGCAGCACATCGCGCTGCTGGTGCTCCTCGTACCGGTCGTCGCGGCCCTGCTCGCGGCACGCCTCGCCGACTCCCCCGCGCGCGTGCCCGTCGAGGTGACGGGCGCCGTCGCCGGGCTGCTCGCCGTCGGCCTCGCGGTGACCGACCCGCCGCTGCTGGCCCTGGTCCTGGCCCTGTGCGGGGTGATCGCCGCGGGCACCGCCGTACGAGAGGACCGGCGGTCCGCCGGTTACGCGGCCACCGCCCTGTTCGTGCTGGCCGCCTGGGTCCGGCTGGCGTGCTGGGGCGTCGGCTACGTCGAGGCGTACACGCTGCCGGTGACCGTCCCGGCGCTGCTGGTGGGGGCGGTCGGGCGCCGCAAGGATCCGCTGACCTCGTCCTGGACGGCGTACGGAGCGGGGCTGTCCGTCACACTCGTGCCGAGTCTCCTGACGGCGTGGACCGACCCGGACTGGCCGCGACCCCTGCTGCTCGGTGTCGCGGCCCTCACGGTCACCCTCGTGGGTGCCCGGCACCGGCTGCGGGCCCCGCTCGTCCTCGGGGGCTGCGTGCTCGCGCTGGACGCCCTGCACGAACTCGCCCCGTACCTCGTACAGATGGCGGGCGCGCTGCCCCGTTGGGTACCTCCCGCACTCGCCGGTCTGGTCCTGCTCGCACTCGGTGCGACGTACGAGCAGCGGATCCGGGACGCGCGACGCGTGCGGGACGTTCTCGGCCGGATGCGCTGACGCGCCCCCGGCCGGGAACGGCTACGGCATCTTGTCGCCAAGTAGTGCCAGGTTCTCGATGGCGGCGAGGCCGTACAGGGCGCTGTCGTTCGAACTGACCCAGTTGGCCTCGCTGCCGGGAACCAGGGTGACCGGGCCGCTCAGTGGCTCGGTCTTCCAGGGCGAGGACTCCATGTAGCCGTCGGAGCTGTAGAACTTCGTCCACGCGCGCTTGGCGAGCGTCGCGTCGCCGGTCTGTACGGCGGCGTACGCGTCGAGGCGCGAGTGGCCCTGGAAGAGCAGCAGGGAGCCGAAGTTGGAGCCGTAGCGTGCCGCCTGTTCGGTCTTGGTGGCGTTGAAGTAGCGGCAGTAGTCGAGGTAGACCTCCTTGAACTTCGGCACGTCGACCAGGTCGATCAGCTCGGCGCACAGTTCGTTGAGGCCGAAGACGGCGGAGAGGTGCGAGACCGACACGACCGGCGCGGAGGCGATGGCGAACTTGCCGGTGTCGAGGTCGTAGAGCCCGCTGCCCTGGACGAAGCCGTTGGGCTGGGCGGCGATCGTCTCCATCGTGGACAGCACACGCGCCTTGGCCTTCTCCCACTTCGGGCCCTTGCGCTCCCACTCCGTGAGCCAGGCCGAGACCAGACCGCTCCAGTCGGTGCCGAAGCCGATGGACAGGGCGTGCCGGTCGGGGGTGTACGGCTCGGTGCGGATCTTGCGGATCGGGTCGAGGACGAGGAACGTCTCGTCGGAGTCGACGTTGGCGTGCATGAGGTCGCCGACCCGCTCGTCGGCGGTGAGGTAGTAGTAATAGCGGCGGTACGTGGTGTTGGCGATGCGCTGCTGTTTGGCGCTGTCGGCGTAGTGCTGCACGCCGTGCCGGGTGCCGAGGCCCGCCCACTGGCCGAGGTGGTAGACGTCGACCTCGCCGGTGTGCCGGGTGAGCGCCTCGGCGAAGCGGAAGATGTCCGAGCGGCCCGAGCGGAGATAGGCCATCCACAGCCAGATGTCGGGCGACAGCTCGGAGTTGTCCCAGGCGTAACCGCCGACGTCGTAGCGCCACTGGTGGCGCACGGTGTCGTACGAGTGCATGAAGTCGCCGTAGTCCCAGAAGCCGTACCAACGACGCATCTCCACCTGGTCCTTGTAATAGGTGAAGAGGAAGTCGAGGTGGTCCTCGATCTTCGCCTTGGCGGCCGTGGAGCGGTCCGGCTCGGAGAAGAGGCCGCCGAAGACCTTGGCCTTGATGAGCTGCTTGGGCGGGGCGGCGAGCTGCGGCAGCACACGCACGGCCGCGACCTGTCCGGCGAGTGTCTCGGGCGTGGGCGTCGACTCGTTGGCCCAGAAGAGGAGTTCGGAGGTGCGGGCGATGCCGTACGGGGTGCCGAACTCGGGTTCGTAGTCCTCGTAGGTGATGTTGAGGCCTTCGAGCTGCTCGGCGTACGTGTCCTGGCCCATGCCGTCGTGGTAGAAGCGCAGGTCCATGGGCTGCGCCTCGGGCGACCAGAGCCAGAGGGTGACCTCGGCCTCGTCGGTCTGGGCGTCGCGGATGTCGAGCTGCGCCGGGTACTTCTCCCAGAAGTCCCTGAGCCCGAAGGAGAGACCGCCGCTCGCCCCGCCGACGTAGCCGAACCCGCTCGCCCGGCGTCCACCGCCCGCGCCGATCCAGCCGTGCCCCTTCTTCGTGCGCTTGCGCAGGGTGAAGCCGTCGGCGGAGAGCTGGGAGAGGGTGTAGTCGCCCCACTCGGGGATGTACTGGAGGCGGGTCGTCACCCGCTGGTCCCAGGTGGACGGGTCGGGCAGCTTCTCGCCCGCGAACTGGGCCGCCTGCACGGCCGCGCCCGGGTCGCGGCGCAGCCCGGTGATGCCCTGCACGGCCTCCCGCAGCAGACCGGAGCCGTCGCCGCCGATGCGGATGTGCCGGTCGTACGCCGCGTCGCGCATCGGCACGTTGAAGCGGACGCCGAGGCCGCGGATGAAGTCGCCGCTCGTCTTCCCCGGCTCCTGCTTCCCGTCGAAGGTGATGGTGTGCACCATCCGGAAGGAGTCGGCACCCGCGTAGAAGTACAGCCGGATCGAGAACGGCAGCCAGCTGCGGCTGCCCTTGCGGTGCTTGCCGTCGATGCGGACGACGGCACGGACAGGACCCTCCTGCTCGACCGTGACCTCACCGATGACGCTCTCGAACCGCTCGTACTTCTCCGCGCCCTGGTCGTCGTCCTCGATCTCGGGCTGGCGGATCAGCACCAGCCGGCCGTCCTTCGCGATCTCGGTGGAGCCGCGCCTCACCGATTTGACGAGGGTGGAGCCGCTCTTGCCGATCTTGGCGGTGATGACTCCGGTCGAGATGTCGATGGTGCCGCCGCTCTTGTCGACGGTCACCTTCTTGTCGGGGGCGGCGGGCGCACCGGCGGCGAGCGTGAGCTTCCCGGAGCCGGAACTGACCGCGTGCGCCGTCCACTTGAGGGAGCCGTCCGGCCAGTACGCGATCGGCCAGGACTGCACGGGCACGTCCTTGCCGGAGGCGTCGGTGAGCGCGAAGGTCTGGTCCTGCTGGTACGCGCCCTTCGGCCAGGGCACTCCGACGGTGGAGCCGGGGGCGGCACCGAGGGCGCCGTCCTCCAGCCAGTCCAGGGTCACGGGGTCGGTGTCGGCGGCCTCGGATCTGGCGGCGGCCTGCGCGTTCGTGCTTCCCAGAGCCCAGCTGAACTGTGCGGCGGCTCCGGCGACTGCGGCCGCCTTCAGCAGGGACCTGCGGGGGATGGGAGACATGGCCTTTCCTTTCCGTGCGGGGAAGTCAGGGGCATGACAGAGAGAGGTACGACGCCGGGGCGCCGGCCTGCGAGAAGCTCAGCGGCGCCGGCGCGCCTCGACGGCGACGGCCGCCGCCGCGACGGCCCCCAGGACGGGGACCGCCAGCGGCGCGATGAACAGGGCGGAAGCAGCCACGACGGCCAGTCCGCCCACGAGCAGGAACGAGCCGGCCGGATCGAGGACCGTACGGCGTCCCGCCTCCGCGAGCAGCGCCCGCCAGGAGGCGCCGGGTTCCCAGACGGCCGCCGCGCGCAGCCCGGCCACGGCGAGGCCGATCAGGGCGAAAAGACCGACGGCCCCGACGAGCGGGCCGCCGGGGATCCCGGCGCGCACGGCCTGGACATCCACCCAGACCGCGGCCGCCGCGGCCCAGCCGGCGACCCCGGCGATCCAGCCGCCCCGAACGGCGGCCCGGAAGTCGGCGACGAACTCCCTCAGGCCGCCCGCCTCGTGGGACGTACGCCGCCGCAGATGCCGTGCACCGGCCGCGAACGCGGCAGGGTAGGTGACCAGCGGCAGCGAGGCCACCGCGATCCACACCCCGGTGAGCAGACACTCGGCGAACACGCCGAAACGCTCGGCGAAGACGGATTCGCGAGGTGCCTTGCGCTCCTTAGCCCGCCTCTTCCGCTCCGCCCGCGCCCGCAGTTGGCTGATGGCCATCTCAGCCCTTCAATCCGGAGGTCGCCATACCGTCGATCAGGTAGCGCTGGAAGGCGAGGAAGAAGAGGAGTACGGGCAGCAGGGCGACCAGCGACATCGCGATCATGCCGCCGTAGTTGGCGACGCCCTCCTGGTCGCGGAACATCATCATGCCGAGCGAGACCGTGTACTTGCTGGGCTCGTTGAGGTAGATCAGCGGGCCCATGAAGTCGTTCCAGGCGTTGATGAAGGTGAAGATCGCGCTCGTGATGAGGGCGGGGCGGCACAGCGGCAGCACGATCGACCAGTAGATCCGCAGATGGCCACAGCCGTCGAGCCGGGCCGCCTCGTCCAGTTCGCGCGGCAGGTTCCGCATGAACTGGACCATGAGGAAGACGAAGAACGCCTCGGTGGCCAGGTACTTGCCGATCAGCAGCGGAACGTAGGTGTTGACCAGTTCCATCCTCTGGAACATCACGTACTGCGGGATGAGCAGCACGTGATACGGCAGCAGAAGCGTGCCGATCATGAGGGAGAACAACAGGTTCCGGCCGGCGAACCGGATCTTGGCGAAGGCGTAGGCCGTCAGCGAGCAGGAGATGAGGATGCCGACGACGGAGCCGAGCGCGTAGAAGAGGGAGTTCTGGAAGAAGGTCGCGATCGAGATGTCCGCGATGCCGTCGGCCAGGCCCTTGAAGTTGCCGAGGACGGGACTGGTCGGGAACAGGTTCAGGCTGCCGATGATGTCCCGGCTGGGCTTGAACGAGGCGCCGATGACCCAGATGACGGGATAGAGGACGACCGCGAGGATCAGCAGGGCGCCGATGTGCCAGACCAGCGAGCCGGTGCGCCTGCGGCTGCCGGCCTCGAGGGGCTCGCGCAGGGTGGTGCTCATCGGGCGTCCTCCTCGTAGTGCACCCACCGCTTCTGGGACCAGAAGAGGACGGCCGTCACCAGCGCCACGGCGAGCAGCAGCATCCAGGCCATGGCGGACGCGAAGCCCATCTGGGATTCCTTGAAGCCCTTCTGGTACAGGTAGCAGGTGTAGACGAGCGTGGCGTCGGCCGGTCCGCACTGGGTGTTGGAGACCACGTAGGCGGAGCCGAAGATCTGGAAGGAGTGGATGGTCTCCAGGAGCACGTTGAAGAAGAGCACCGGCGAGATCATCGGCAGGGTGATGTTCCAGAACCTGCGGAACGGTCCGGCGCCGTCCACCTCCGCTGCCTCGTACAGCTCCCTCGGCACCTGCTTGAGCCCGGCGAGGAAGATCACCATGGGTGCGCCGAACTGCCAGACGGTGAGCGCGACCAGGCTGTAGAGCACCCAGTTCGGGTCGCCGACCCACCCTCCCGTGTGGAAACCGAGGAACGACTGCGTACGGTCCACGATGGCGTCGTCCGAGAAGAGCGCGCGCCACACGAATCCGATGGAGACACTCGCACCGATGAGCGACGGGGCGTAGAAGGCGGCCCGGTAGAAGGCCTGCCCTCGGCGGCTCTGCGCGAGCAGGAGGGCGACTCCGAGCGCGAGCAACAGCTTGAGCGGGGTGCCGATGACGACGTACTTGGCCGTCACCTCGACCGACTTCTGCCACCGCGGATCGTGGAACATCTTGGTGAAGTTGTCGAAGCCGATCCACTTCGGCGAATTGAAGAGGTTGTAGTCGGTGAACGCGAAGTAGAGGGAGGCGGCCATCGGGCCCGCGGTCAGCAGCAGGAAGCCCGCGATCCACGGGGACATGAAGAGATAGCCGGCGAGGTTTTCCCGGCGCCCCCGCCGCCTTTTGGCGGCCGGGGCCTCGGGGCGTATCTCCGGGGCGTCGGGCGGAGAGTCCTTGACGAGCGTCACGGCGGTTCCCATCAGGCGGCGAGGGCGGTCTTCGCCTCGGAGAAGAACTGCTTGACCGCGTCGGCGACCTTGGTCGTGCCCTGCGACATGTCACCGCCGATGCGCAGGAAGGCGGACTCGCAGGTGTCGGCTCCGGCCGGGTGCGGGGTGATGGTGCCGAGCACTCCGGCCGCGGCGACATCCGTCTCGTACTTCGCGATCGCCTGGTTGGGCGCGTCGGTCGGCTTGTACGCGTCGAACTGCTCAGTGGTGGCGAGGATGCCCCGGTCGTAACCCATGATCTTGCCGACCTCGGGGTCGTGAACCATGAAGTTGATGAACTGGGCGACTTCCTTGGGGTGCTTGGTGCGGGCGGAGGCGCTCAGCATCAGGGAGGCGAGGTACTGACCGGTCTGCTTGCCGTCGGTGGTCGGGATCGGCGCGAGGCCGTAGGTGCTGGTGCCCTCGGCGGTGTAGCGGACCGTGAAGTTGTCCCAGGTGAACTCGGAGGCGCCGTGGGCCGCCGAGAGCGAGGACTTGGGCTTGTCCTGCTCGACCCGCTTGGGGTCGGTGACGATGCCTGCCTTGACGCGGTTGTAGCCGTCCGTCCACCACTCCGTCAGGTCGGCCTCGTCGAATCCGAGTCCGTCCTTGGTGAAGAACGCCTTGCCGTTCTGCCGGAGGTAGAGGTCGTACAGGTACATGATGCTGAAGTAGCCGGTGTCGCCCGGCAGCTTCTGGGTGTCGTGGATCTTCTTCAGAGCGGCGAAGTATTCGTCCCAGGTCCAGCCCTGCTTCGGCTTGATGCCCGCCTTCTCAAACACCTTCTCGTCGATGACAAGTGACATGGTGTTGGATCCGACCGGAATACCGAGCTGCTTTCCGTCGACCTGGCCGACCTTCTCCACTCCGGCACGGAAGTTGTCGAGGCTCAGATTTCCCGCGTCTATCTGAGGCTTGAGGTCGAGCAGGATGCCTCTCTTGTCGTACTTCCGCAGGAATCCGACCGCGTTCTGGAATACGTCCGGGGGATTTCCACCGGCGGCCTGGGTCTGGAACTTCTCCCAAAAGGCCACGTAATCCTGGAAGTCGGTCTTCACCTTGATCTTCGGGTACTTCTTCTCGAAGAGCGCGATGGACTGGTTGATCTTCTTCGCCCGCTCGTCGGCACCCCACCAGGCGTACCGGATCGTGACCGTCCCGTCCCCGGAACTGCCGCTGTCCCCGCCGCAGCCCGTCGTCGCGGCCAGCCCCAGCGTGGCCAGTGAAGCTCCGGCCGCCTTGAGGACCGTACGCCTCTCAACACTCCCGTTGTTTCCCACAGTCGGGCCTCCCCGCGACGTCGTTGCCACCTGCATGAATCGTTTCAAGTAAGCGCTTGCTGGCACAAGGTACGGAGGGCTTCCAGGCGCGTCAATGATTCGGACAGGAATTGGTGTGACGCGGCTCGGCCGCGTGGCGGCGGGTGTTGGGGGCGCCGCCCTCATGGAGCCGCCCGAGTGTGCAGGTCCGGGGCGTGCGGTCGGGGTGTCGAACAGAAAACGACGGGTCGGGCGAGTGTGGGGCCGGGCCGAAAACAACCGCCGTGCGGGCGGGGTTGGGGGTGGGTCTTCGCGAGGGGGTGGCGTCGAACCGGCGTGCGTGTGGCTGGTGTTGGTGGGGAGGTGGAGGGGCTCGGGTGGGTCTGGACGGTCCTGGGCAGGTCTGGGCCGATCTGGACGGGCCCGGGCGGGTCGCGCCGACGCGAGCGGGCGACTGGTGCGCGTCCGAAGGGCGGCTCGCTCGCGTCGGTCCGGCGTTCACCCTGGTCGACGGGGCGATGCGGGGGCGCGTCCCGCGAAGCGGCGTAGCGATGCGGAGTTCGAGACTTCGCAGGTCAGTGCCTGCGACGGCAGGCCAATGCCTGTAACAGCAGGTCCATGCCTGTAACAGCAGGCCAATGCCTGCGATGCGCCCGCCGCCGCGCCACATCCCGGTGGCGATGCCCGCGAGCAGCACGGGCAACTGCTCGGCGGTCCGGCCGACACTCCGCGCCGGACATGGGCGAGCGGAGCCGCGTGGGACACGCGGCCGCACCACAGGACGGGACGCCACCGGTTCCGATGGCGGCTGCGACCGTGACTCCGGCTCCGGTTCCGACGTCCGCGCGGGGACCGCGGTACCGCTTCCGATACTGGTACCAGTACCCGCTACCCGGTACCGCTTCCGATACTGGTTTCCGATACTGGTATTTGTACTGGCGCTGGTACGCGAAGTGCGGTCCGCGGGTGTCGCGGGGGCGCGCCCCCGCTCTGCGGGGTGGCGCGGAAACGACGAAGGCGACCCTGCCCACGTAGTGCGTGGAACTGGGTCGCCTGTCGTGCTGGTGGGCGATACTGGGATCGAACCAGTGACCTCTTCGGTGTGAACGAAGCGCTCTCCCGCTGAGCTAATCGCCCGGGCGCAGGGAGAACATTACCCCATGTCAGGGGGTGGCTCCGACCAGCCAGCGGGCCTCCAGGGGCCCTCGGCGCAGTACGGCAAGGGGGCGTGTCACGAGCCCCGTCCCGGGTCGCGTCACGAGTCCCGTCTCCCGGGTCGCGTCACCCGTCGGTCATTCCTGGATGTTCCACGGCATCTGGACGCCGAACTTCCAGAGGTAGACGCCCCCAAGGGCCGCGACGATGACGACACCGACACTCGTGAGAATGATGTTGCGGCGCCGCACCTTCGGGTCGAGTGCCCGTTGTGTCGCCTCCGTGACCTTGCGCTTCGTCCAGCGGAGCACCAGCTGTGCCCAGACGAACTCGGTCGCCCAGATCGCCATGCCGCCAAAGATCACCAGCCAGCCGGGACCGGGCAGTGGAAGCATGATCACGCCGGCGCCGACCACCGCGAGCCCTACGACGAAAACACCCACCTGCCAGCTCAGATGCAGTGCACGGCGGGCCTTGATGAATTCCGGCGCCCGCGATCCGAGCGGCCCCTCGATCTTCGCCTCACCATCGGCCGTGGCGACCTCGCCCGGCTCGTCACTCCCCGTATTCATACGGCCAAACCCTACCGGAGAGAAACCAGTCACCGGAATGGCCCTATCCGGCGAACGTGCTCTCGGCCGGAAGAGTTACGTAAAGGCACGCAAAACACTCAGAGGGGTTTACAACGGCACCGTAGGTGGCATGTCGATTTCGCCGACGTGCGAATCCCCGAGCGCACACTGAGCGAAAGGCCCTGGCGCTTATGAACACCACGGTCAGCTGCGAGCTGCACCTGCGCCTCGTTGTGTCGAGCGAGTCCTCACTGCCTGTACCCGCAGGACTGCGGTATGACACGGCCGATCCCTACGCCGTGCACGCCACCTTCCACACCGGAGCCGAGGAAACCGTCGAGTGGGTGTTCGCCCGCGACCTCCTCGCCGAGGGCCTGCATCGGCCCACCGGTACCGGCGACGTCCGAGTCTGGCCGTCCCGGAGCCATGGCCAGGGCGTCGTATGCATCGCCCTGAGCTCCCCGGAGGGCGAGGCCCTGCTGGAAGCCCCGGCGCGGGCCCTGGAATCGTTCCTGAAGCGAACGGACGCCGCCGTGCCCCCCGGCACGGAACACCGGCATTTCGATCTCGACACGGAGCTCTCACACATCCTGGCCGAGAGCTGACGAGACCCCCATAGAGCCGCCCGGCGCCGTCCACTCGGGGAGACGGCTCGGGCCTAAACATCTGCAATGGGCACAACCGCAAAGGGCACGAACACCGGCGCCGTCGCCGCGGACTCCCGCGGGGCGGCGCCGGTGCGCGCGGTCGACGGCAGGCCTCGACGGCCCCAGCGCCGGGGTGCGTGACCGGGGCGGGCCTTCCAACTGCCCAGGCGGGGACGCCGACGAGTGCCGATGAGGGCGCCGCCTGGGGGGCGAGGCGTCGAGCCGACAGGCCGGACACCTGGGCTGCGAGGCGTCGAGCCGACAGGCCGGACGCCGGGGGGGCGAGGCGTCGAGCCGACAGGCCGGACGCCGGGGGGCGAGGCGTCAGGCCGACAGGCCGGTCAGGGCACGCCCGGCGGACCCACGCGGCCCGCCGGGCTCAGTACCGGCCCGTACGGCGGCTGAGGCTTCCGGAGGCGTTCAGGGTGACGTTCGTGCCCCGTGGACCGGCCCGTGGACCGGCCCGGAGGCCCGGCTGACCGCGTAGAGATCGACCGCACTCGCTCCCTCACGCCAGGAAGCCACTACCATCGGCCAGCATCGGAGGGCGCCCGCCCGACCCCCCAGGCCAGGGAGCGAAACGTGCTGATCACCCACGACACCCGGCGCTCCCTCGACGCCGTGGTGGACCTGGTGAACACCGCGCCGGAGAACGACACGACGGACGGGCTCCCGGACGTCGCGTCCCTCGCCGATTTCGTACGAAAACACGGGATCAGTGATGTCGGCGTGCTGTCGGAGGACGACCTCGCGGCCGTACACGGGATCCGCGGCCGGTTCGCCGGAGTCTTCGCCGCCGACGACCCCCGTACCGCCGCGGGTCTCATCAACGAACTGGTCGCCGTCGCGGGCACCACCCCCCGCCTCACCGACCACGACGGCTACGACTGGCACGTGCACTACTTCGCGCCAGGTGCCTCGGTCGCCGACCACCTCGCGGCCGACTGCGGGATGGCACTGGCGTTCTTCGTGGTCGCCGGAGAGCAGGACCGGCTGCGGCGCTGCGAGGCCCCGGACTGCCGGCACGCCTTCGTGGATCTCTCCCGCAACCGCTCGCGCCGCTACTGCGACAGCCGGACCTGCGGAAACCGCCTCCACGTGGCGGCGTACCGGGCGCGCCGCAAGGAAGCGGCGGGCTGACGGACGCTGGACGCGCGGCGGGCTGACGGAGCCCTCGGCGGGTGACGCCAGGGGCTCCGTGTACGGCTCAGAGCAGCAGCAGGTCGTGCAGCGAAGCCATGAGCAGCAGACAGCCGATCACCGCAAGGAAGATCATCAGCGGTGGCTGGGAAAGCGCGTAGAGACAACCCCGCGGCTCCTCGGGAGGGGCGGCGGTGTCGCTCTGTGTTGTGTCCAGCATCTCGCGGCGATGATGGCGCAGCCACCACCCGCTCCGCGATCAACACGCCCGGAATGACCGGGAGTTCGCCAATATCCGCGATGAGCAGGCACGAACGTGATCGTTTCCGCGCTCTCCCATGATCCTCTGTGTCGTTTCAGCCCGTCATATGCCGCGCTTCTTCAAGATGGCCTCGATGTCGCTGAAGTCGTCGTCGGAACCCGTGGCCCGAGGCGTCGTCGCGGGCCGGGCGGCCGGACCGGAGCCCTGGCTCAGCGAGGGCGCCGAGGCCGCGGGGGCCACCGCCTCCCGCTGGGCGGCCCGGGCGGCCGCCTTGCGTTCCTTCCGGGTCCCGCCGCCACGCCGCTCCACCGCCCGCGTGGTCATGAACAGCAGCCAGGCCACACCCAGCACACCGAAGCCCGCCCACGCGGTGGGGCTGAAGGCGGTGTCCGCCAGCCAGCCGACGACCCCGGTCATCACCAGGCCGACGGGCACCAGCGAGTAGGCGGCGATGCGGGCGGCGGAGAGGAACCGCTTGCGGTAGGCCGTGACCGCGGCGATGCCGAGGCCGGCCGCGGAGACGGCGGAACAGACGGTCTCGGCAATCATCCGGTCCTCCAGGGCATGGCTCGGCAGACGGGTCGGTTCGTCCCTTCCATCCTGCACCGCCCCACGCCCGATATGCCATGCTCCGGGCGGACCTCAGGGACATCTCCGGGTCGGGGTCCTCCCCAGGTCCCGGTTGGGGCGCCGTCGGCAGGGCTGGGAGACTGGGTGCCATGAACGACTCCTCCGCAGCCCGCGCCACCGCCGTCCTGGACGTCTGGTGCGAACTCCAGTGTCCCGACTGCCGCAGCGCCCTCGCCGACCTGCGCACGCTGCGCGCCCGCTACGGCGACCGTCTGGAGCTGCGGCTGCGGCACTTCCCGCTGGAGAAGCACAAGCACGCCTTCGCCGCCGCGCAGGCCGCCGAGGAGGCCGCGGAGCAGGGCCGGACCTGGCCGTACGTCGAGGCGGTCCTCGATCGTGTCGAGGAACTGGACCGCAAGGGCGAGCCCTTCCTAATCGAGGTGGCCCGCGAACTCGGTCTGGACGCCGAGGAGTTCGACACCGCCCTGATCGACGGCCGGCACATCCTGATCGTCGACGCCGACCAGGCCGAGGGCAAGGCCATCGGCGTGACCGGCACCCCGACGTACGTCATCGGCGGCGAGCGGCTCGACGGCGGCAAGAGCCAGGAAGGCCTGCGCGAGCGCATCGCGGAGATCGCCGACCGCCTGCTGGCCGAGGGCGCGTAGTCCTCGTTCTCGCGAAGTGGTTCAGAGCAGGTTCTTGTAGAGGTAGTACTCGCTCGTCGTATAGCCGAGTGACTCGTACAGCTTCTCCGCCGGGGTGTTCCCCGCGAACACGTTGAGGCCGATGCGGTCCTTCCCGCCGGCCACCGCCCGGGCCTCGGCCAGCAGCATCAGGGTGCGCCCGTGGCCGTGGCCCCGGTGCTCGGGGTCGGTCTCGACCCCGAGCACGAACGCCGCGTCGGGCCACAGGCCCAGCCACAGCGTGCCGACCGGGATCCCCTCGTGTTCCAGGACGCCGAGCACCGTGTTCTCGCTGGCCACTCCGTCCGGCAGGAACCGGGCGAGCCCCTGGTCCGTCTTGCGGTACGCCTCGGCCTCGGGCACGCCACGCTCGATCTGCGAGCGGGCGAACCCCTCGCGCTCCTTCGCCAGCCAGGGCACGTACTCGGCCTCGGTCATGGGCCGGGCGACACTGTCCGCGGGCAGTTCGGGGCCTGGGCCGTCCAGGAGCTTCGTCATGACGCGGTTGCTCAGGACGTACCCGAGGGTCGTGGCGAGCCGGAGCACACCGTCCGCGTCCCCGGGCACCGACGTCTCGACGCGCTTGCAGCCCCAGCCGCGGGCCACCTCCTCGGCCGCGAGCGCGGCCACCGTGCCCCGGCCCCGCCCACGGTCGGGTTCCTCGATGTACAGCTCCCCGACACGGGCGACAGTGGGGCCGTACTCCGGATGCGTGGAGAGGTGGATCCCGCCCACGGGACGACTGTTCACGCACACCTGGTAGCGGCGGGACAGCGCCCCGTCGGCTCCGCGCTGAAGCGGCTCGGTCGGCCGCAGGGTGGTGGTCATCACGGGTGTTCTACCCGTCCCGTGCCCCGTCGTCATCCTGTTTTGCGCGCCGACGTGCCACGGGCGACGTCTACGGGTCGAGGTCGTTTCCGGCCCGCTCCTCGAAGACCCGCATGGCCTTGGTGGTCACCGGGCCCGGCACGCCCGGGAGTTGGCGCCCGTCGATCCGGCGCACACCCTGCACGTCGCGCAGCGTGGACGTCAGGAAGACCTCGTCCGCACGCTCCAGGACATCCAGCGGAAGATCGGTCTCCCTGGCGTCGGTCCACTCGACGGCGAGCGCGCGCGTGATGCCGGCGAGACAGCCGGAGGCGACGGGCGGGGTGTGGATCTCGCCGTCGAGGACGACGAAGACGTTCGACCCCGTACCCTCGCACAGCTGCCCGACCGTGTTGGCGAACAGCGCCTCGCTCGCGCCCTGTTCGCGCGCGCGGGCCAGGGCCACGACGTTCTCGGCGTACGAGGTGGTCTTGAGGCCGGTGAGGGCGCCGCGCTCGTTACGGGTCCAGGGCACCGTGATCACGGCGGTGGAGTCGGGGCGGCGGGCGGACGCGCCGAGGGCGACGAGCAGGGTCGGTCCGTGTTCGCCGCGGTCGGAGCCGAGCGGGCCGTAGCCACCGGTGTACGTGATCCGCAGCCGGCCGAGCGGCATCGGGTTGGCGTCCAGGACGGCGGCGCACGCGCGGCGCACCTCGTCGAGGTCGGGTTCGGGCAGCCCCAGGCCGCGCGCCGAGCGGGCCAGCCGGTCGAGGTGGCGGGTCAGCGCGAACGGCCGCCCCTCCACCGCCTTCACGGTCTCGAAGATGCCGTCGCCCACGGTCAGTCCGTGATCGAAGACGGAGACGCGGGCGGACTCCATGTCCTGCAGACCGCCGTCGAGCCAGATCTTCACGTCAGAGAGTCCTTCCACTTTCGTACGCGTCTCCGTACTGTCCCGACGCTACCGCGAGCAGCCTGGCGGCCTTCAGCTCGGTCTCCTGCCATTCCCTTTCGGGGTCGGAGCCCCAGGTGATGCCGGCGCCGGTGCCGAAGCGCAGGACGCCTTCGGCGCGGTCGGTCCAGAAGGTGCGGATGCCGACGGCGAGCTGTGCGGTGGCGCGGTCGGCGTCGACCCAGCCGATGCCGCCGCAGTAGGGGCCGCGGGGTGCCGTCTCCAGGGCGTCGATGATGGTCAGGGCGCTGGTTTTGGGGGCGCCGGTGACGGAGCCGGGCGGGAACGCGGCGGCCAGCAGTTCGGGCCAGCCGATGTCGGCGCGCAGGTGGCCGCGGACGGTGGAGACGAGGTGGACGAGCCCGGGGTGTTTTTCGACCACGCACAGGTCGGGGACGGTGACGGAGCCGGTGGCGCAGACGCGGCCGAGGTCGTTGCGGACGAGGTCCACGATCATGACGTTCTCGGCGTGGTCCTTGTCGAGGAGGTCGGCCTCGGTGCGGCCGGTGCCCTTGATGGGGCCGGATTCGATGACGGAGCCGGTGCGGCGCAGGAAGAGTTCGGGGGAGGCGGTGGCGATCTCGACGCCGTGGCGGGGCAGGCGGATCGTTCCCGCGTAGGGGGCGGGGTTGCCGCGGGCGAGCAGCGCGGTGAGGGCGTCGATGTCGGCGTCGGGGGCCAGGGGCGCGGACAGGACGCGGCAGAGGTTGGCCTGGTAGACCTCGCCGGCGGCTATGTGGGCGCGGATGCGGCGTACGCCGGAGGTGTACGCGGCGTGGTCGAGGGAGGACGTCCAGTCACCGGAGGCGGGCCCCTGCCACTGCCCGGCGACGGGGGCGGGCACGGGTTCGGTGCGTACGTCGGCGAAGCGGGCGCAGACCAGGCCGCCCTCGAAGTCGGCCGCCACGGCCCAGAAACCGGCCGAGTCCAGGACCGCGGGGTCGCTGGTGACGTCGAGGAGACCGGTCGCGACGAGGCCACCGAAACGGGCGAGAGGAGGGAGGTCGAGCACGCAGTCGAGTCTAGGTCGGGTGACCTGCGGGTGCCCTGACCGTGTCCTTTGCCGGACAGACCGCAGCACGCAGCGCAAACGCGTTTTTGTGCTGGCCCGGGAATCCGCTAGAGTTCAACACGTCGCCGGGACGCGCAAGCCGAACGGAAACGACACGCGGACGTAGCTCAGTTGGTAGAGCGCAACCTTGCCAAGGTTGAGGTCGCCAGTTCGAACCTGGTCGTCCGCTCGCAGGAAGAGGGGGATCATCCCGAACCCCCACACTCCTGGTGGAGTGGCCGAGAGGCGAGGCAACGGCCTGCAAAGCCGTCTACACGGGTTCAAATCCCGTCTCCACCTCCAAGGACGATTAGCTCAGCGGGAGAGCGCTTCCCTGACACGGAAGAGGTCACTGGTTCAATCCCAGTATCGTCCACCGGTCCGCAAGGACTCGATCCATCCGGATCCCCGCGCGATTAGCTCAGCGGGAGAGCGCTTCCCTGACACGGAAGAGGTCACTGGTTCAATCCCAGTATCGCGCACGCAGTACGCACCACCCGCACCATCTGCAGGTTCACCTGCGCGATTAGCTCAGCGGGAGAGCGCTTCCCTGACACGGAAGAGGTCACTGGTTCAATCCCAGTATCGCGCACCAGCCGAAGCCCCCGGCCGTCTCGCACGGTCGGGGGCTTCGTCGTGTCAGGTCGTTCCTCCGGTCGTGCTCAGGAGGAGAAGAGCATGTGGCCGAAGCTCTTGTGGCGGTGGTGACCGCCGTAGTGACCGCCGCCATGGCCTCCGTGTCCGCCGCCGTGCTGCGGAGCGCCCCACGCGGGCGCGGGGGCCGAGGGGTAGGCCTGCGGGGCGGGCGGGGGCGGCGCGGGCTGCGACCACTGGGACTCCACGCGGCTCAGCGCCTCCAGCTCGCCGTAGTCGAGAAATATCCCGCGGCAGCCGCTGCACTGCTCGATCTGGACGCCATTGCGGTTGTACGTGTGCATCGGCGCATGGCACTTCGGACACTGCATGCTCGGCTCAACTCCTCGCCGTTCGGTACCGCTTCCGCCAGGACAGACACTGTCCGGCCTCGAACGGTTGCACCCTACGCGGTCGGGCCCTGCGCCAACTCGGGCGGGACGGCTCCCATTCGGTCACAGGCGTCGACCACGGCCTGCTGCACCTCGTCCAAGGAGCGGCCCTCCCCCACGGACTTGGCGATCGCCAGGGCCGCGGTCTGCACGGTGAGGGCGCGGGCCGCCACGTCCAGAGCGGGCCAGGGGTCGCCGTCGGCGGGTACGGCCGGGCCGCCGGCGCGTTGGTAGGCGGTCAGGAAGCGGGCCCACTCGTCGGGCGGGAGCAGGCCGCAGGCGTACCAGGCGGCCGGGCGGGCCAGGTCCCAGGTCGGGACACCCACGCCGAGGTCGTCCACATCGATGAGGAGCCAGGGGCCGCTCGGCGCGGGGTGGCGGACGAGCTGGCCGAGATGCAGGTCTCCGTGGCAGAGGGTCCCCGCGGTCGGCATGGGGGCCTCGGCGCGGGCCCAGGCGGGCAGGGCCGCCCAGGCGCGCAGCACCGGGGCGGCGGCCGGGTGCGGGCCCGCCGTCCGCAGCCGGGCGATCGCCCGGGCCGCCTTGGCGGGGCCCCGCATGGGCGGCAGGCCGTCCGGCGCGGGGGTTTGGTGGAGGCGGGCCAGCAGGGTCGCGGCCGCCTCCCAGGGAGCGGCCTCGGGGGTCTCCGGGTCGACCGGGGTGCCGTACGGCCAGAAGGTGACCAGGCGGCCGTGGAGGTCGACGGGCTTCGGGCGGAGCGGGGCGAGGAGGGTGCCGGTGAGGGCGGGGTGTGCGGCGAGCTCGAGACGGCGGGAGAGTTCGGCGGGGTCCGTGCCGGGGGCGTGGGCCTTGGCCACGGTGTCGCCGTGGCGGACGACGGTGCCGTCGTGGCGGTCGGCGAGTACGGAGTCGTGGTGCGTGCAGGGGGTGTCGGCGGGGTGGGCCGCGGTGCGCGCCCCCGCGGTCAGGCCGGGAAGCACGTCTGCGGTCACGGGGCCCCCTGGGGTGTGCGGTCGGTACCTCGCGAGCGTACGTTCTCCGCCCCCGGGGCCCCTAGGCCCTGTCGTCCCATCCCTGGGGGCTCCGCCCCGGACCCCGGGTGGGTTCGTCGGGTGCGGGTGGGTGGGGGCCGGTCGCGCAGTTCCCCGTGCCCCTGGGGCACGGGGCTGCGCCCCTGCGC
>NZ_JBEYFS010000230.1:0-18368 GCF_040634475.1 Streptomyces sp. NPDC007095 | reverse complement strand
GCGGGGGGGGCGGAAAACCCTTGGTCCGCCCCGGCCGCCCCGCCCCCGCACACCCCTACGTCGTGCGACGCCTCCGCGCCCCCGGCCGACGCTCACTCGGCCGAGTAACCGGATCCCCCGCCTCCGCGGCAGCGGCCCGGCGCCGGAGACCGAAGTCCGCCAACGCCTCGGCCAGCTTGTGCACCGACGGCTCCGGAGCCATGACATCGACCCGCAGCCCGTGCTCCTCCGCCGTCTTGGCGGTGGCCGGACCGATACAGGCGATCACCGTCACGTTGTGCGGCTTGCCCGCGATGCCCACGAGATTGCGTACGGTCGAGGACGACGTGAAGAGCACGGCGTCGAAACCGCCCCCCTTGATCGCCTCCCGCGTCTCCGCCGGCGGCGGCGAGGCCCGCACCGTCCGGTAGGCCGTGACGTCGTCGACCTCCCAGCCCAGGTCGATGAGCCCCGCGACCAGCGTCTCGGTGGCGATGTCGGCCCGCGGCAGGAACACCCGGTCGATCGGGTCGAACACCGGGTCGTACGGCGGCCAGTCCTCCAGAAGCCCCGCGGCCGACTGCTCACCGCTCGGCACCAGATCCGGCTTCACGCCGAAGGCAACCAGCGCCTTCGCCGTCTGCTCGCCCACCGCCGCGACCTTGATCCCGGCGAAGGCCCGCGCGTCGAGCCCGTACTCCTCGAACTTCTCCCGCACGGCCTTGACCGCGTTCACGGAGGTGAAGGCGATCCACTCGTAGCGGCCCGTCACCAGGCCCTTGACCGCGCGTTCCATCTGCTGCGGCGTCCGCGGCGGCTCGACGGCGATCGTCGGCACCTCGTGCGGCACAGCGCCGTAGGACCGCAGTTGGTCGGAGAGCGAGACCGCCTGCTCCTTCGTCCGCGGTACAAGCACCTTCCAGCCGAACAGCGGCTTGGACTCGAACCACGAGAGCTGCTCGCGCTGAGCCGCGGCGGAGCGCTCACCGACCACGGCTATCACCGGGCGCCCACCGTCCGGGGACGGCAGCACCTTCGCCTGCTTCAGGGTCTGGGCGATCGTCCCGAGCGTGGCCGACCAGGTCCGCTGACGCGTCGTCGTACCGGCGATCGTCACCGTCATCGGCGTGTCCGGCTTGCGACCGGCCGCGACCAGCTCGCCCGCGGCGGCGGCCACGGAGTCCAGCGTCGACGAGACGACGACCGTCCCGTCCGACGCCCCGACCTCGGTCCAGCACCGGTCGGAGGCCGTACGCGCGTCGACGAACCGCACATCGGCGCCCTGCGCGTCGCGCAGCGGCACACCGGCGTACGCGGGCACGCCCACGGCCGCTGCGACACCCGGCACGACCTCGAACGGCACGCCCGCGGCGGCGCAGGCCAGCATCTCCTCGGCGGCGTACGTGTCGAGCCCGGGGTCACCGGACACCGCACGCACGACCCGCTTGCCGCCCCGCGCGGCCTCCATGACAAGATTGGCAGCGTCCCTCAACGCGGGGTCACCAGCGGACGTTGACACGGCGTCAACAACCGCTAGTTGAGGCGTGCCTGTGCCCGGATACGCACTGGAAGACGTGCCCAAAGGCGTCCCCCCGTCCGTATTCGTACTCAGTACGGCGACGCCTTGTCTGGCATGGACGCGGACCATGTCGAGTACCTCGTACTCGGCGACGAGAACATCCGCGTTCGCCAGCGCCTCGACGGCGCGCAGTGTCAGTAGTCCCGGATCTCCGGGTCCGGCACCGAGGAAGGTGACGTGCCCGTTTTCGGGACCGGCGGGAAGGGTGGTGGGGCTCAATGTGCTCGCTCCCCCATCAGACCGGCCGCGCCCTTGGCAAGCATCTCGGCGGCGAGTTCACGGCCGAGCGCCATTGCTTGGTCATGTGTCTCGGGCACGGGACCGGTGGTGGACAGCTGCACCAGCGTCGTGCCGTCGGTCGTGCCGACGACGCCGCGCAGGCGCATCTCCTTGACAATCTGCCCGTCGGCCAGAAGGTCGGCGAGAGCACCCACGGGTGCGCTGCAGCCGGCCTCCAGGGCGGCGAGCAGGGACCGCTCGGCGGTCACGGCGGCCCGGGTGAACGGGTCGTCGAGTTCGCCGAGCGCGGCGACGAGATCCGCGTTGTCCGCGGCACACTCGATCGCCAGGGCCCCCTGGCCGGGGGCGGGCAAAACGGTGTCGACGGACAGGAAGTCCGTCACGTCCTCTATCCGCCCCAGGCGGCCGAGGCCGGCGGCGGCGAGCACGACGGCGTCGAGCTCCCCGCTGCGTACGTATCCGATCCGCGTGTCGACGTTCCCACGGATCGCGACCGTCTCGATCGTCATCCCGTGGTTGCGGGCGTACGCGTTCAGCTGGGCCATCCGGCGCGGCGAACCGGTACCGACGCGCGCGCCGTCCGGAAGCTCCTCGAAGCGCAGCCCGTCGCGGGCGACGAGCACGTCGCGCGGGTCCTCGCGCAGCGGCACGGCGGCCAGCACGAACTCGTCGGGCTGCCCGGTCGGCAGGTCCTTCAGAGAGTGCACGGCGAAGTCGATCTCGCCGAGCAGCAACGCCTCGCGCAGCGCGGTGACGAAGACGCCCGTACCGCCGATCTGGGCGAGGTGCTCACGGGAGGTGTCGCCGTACGTCGTGATCTCCACGAGCTCGACGGGCCTGCCGGTCACCTGGCTCACGGCCTGCGCCACCAGCCCGGACTGGGCCATGGCGAGCTTGCTGCGCCTGGTCCCCAGCCTCAGTGCCGCCTTCTCATCTGGTCGCCCTTGGGGCGCTCCAGCCTGCCCCTGCGGCGCACGTGGCTCACGTGGCTCACTCATGCTCGCCCTCGGTTCTTGGCGTTCTCGTTGTTGTTCTCGGCCCGCGAGACGGAGGCGACCGTCTCGGGGTCCAGGTCGAACAGGGTTCGCAGCGCGTCCGCGTACCCGGCGCCGCCGGGTTCGGCGGCGAGTTGCTTGACCCGTACGGTCGGCGCGTGCAGCAGCTTGTCGACGACGCGCCGCACGGTCTGCGTGATCTCGCCCCGCTCCTTGTCGTCGAGGTCCGGCAGCCGCCCGTCGAGCCGCGCGATCTCGCTCGCGACGAGGTCGGCGGCCATGGTGCGCAGCGCCACGACGGTGGGGGTGATGTGGGCGGCCCGCTGGGCGGCGCTGAAGGCGGCCACCTCGTCGGAAACGATCCTCCGCACCTGGTCCACGTCCGCCGCCATCGGCGCGTCCGCGGACGCCTCGGCCAGCGACTCGATGTCGACGAGCCGCACGCCGAGCAGCCGGTGCACGGCCGCGTCGATGTCACGGGGCATGGCGAGGTCCAGCAGCGAGAGCACGGGCGCGGGCCGGGGGGCCTCGGCGACCGGCTCGGGCCTGCGGCGCTCGGGCACCCGGCCGACGGTGGCGACGGCCAGCACGAGCGCGGCGATGGCGTCGGCGTCGGCCTCCGGGTCGAGTACGGCCGCCCCGCGCGGGGCACGGGCCGCGACATCGCCCTTGTCCACCCAGGCCGCGTGCTGCTCCAGCTCGGCGGCGGCCATTCCGGCGACGGCGGCCTCGCCGAGTACGGAGAAGCCGGCCGTGCCCTGCACTGCGGACAGGTCGAGCGGGCAGTCGTCGTCGGTGCCGACGCTGGTGGGAGCGAGCTGCGTCTGGTCGCCCACGGCCGCGGGCGACGCCGTACGAGCGGAGCCGGCACCTCGCACGAGGGGCTTCGCCGCGGACTCGGCCGTGACCACGGACTCTCCCGTACGTCCCTCCATGGCCGCCGCGACCGTCTCGGCCGTCAGGACGAGCCCGGTGGCGCCGGTGCAGGAGATGGCGACGTCGGCACGTGTCAGCTCGAGCGGCACCGAATCCATCGGTACCGCGCGGGCCAGCACGTCCGTGTCGCCGCCCTCGTTCTCGTTGAGGATCTGGGCGAGCCGCTCCGAGCGGTCCGGGGTGCGGTTGGCGATGACGATCTCGGAGACTCCGGCGCGCGCGAGCGTCGCCGCGGCCAGCGAGGACATCGAGCCCGCGCCGATGACGAGGGCCTTCTTGCCCTTGGCCCAGGCGTCGACGGCGGTGCCGGCCGACAGCTGCTGGAGGCCGAAGGTGACGAGGGACTGCCCGGCGCGGTCGATGCCGGTCTCGGAGTGCGCGCGCTTGCCGACCCGCAGCGACTGCTGGAACAGGTCGTTCAGCAGCCGGCCCGCGGAGTGCAGCTCCTGGGCGGTGGCGAGCGCGTCCTTGATCTGGCCGAGGATCTGGCCCTCGCCCACGACCATCGAGTCGAGCCCGCAGGCCACCGAGAAGAGGTGGTGGACGGCCCGGTCCTCGTAGTGCACGTAGAGGTGGGGGGTGAGCTCGTCGAGGCCGACCCCGCTGTGCTGGGCGAGCAGCGTGGACAGCTCGGCGACGCCCGCGTGGAACTTGTCGACGTCGGCGTACAGCTCGATGCGGTTGCAGGTGGCGAGCAGCGTGGCCTCGGTGGCCGGTTCGGCGGCGACCGTGTCCTGGAGCAGCTTGATCTGGGCGTCCGCGTTCAGCGTGGCCCGCTCCAGGACACTGACCGGGGCGCTGCGGTGGCTCAGCCCGACGACGAGGAGACTCATGCCGGCATCACGGCGGGGACGTCCCCGTCAGGACCTTTGCCGTTGTCCTCCTGGGCGGCCTGGGCCACGGCGGCGGCACCGGCCTGGGCCTCGGCCTCCTCGCCGGCCTTGCGCTGCTCGTGGAAGGCGAGGATCTGCAGCTCGATGGAGAGATCGACCTTGCGCACGTCGACGCCGTCCGGGACGGACAGGACGGTCGGCGCGAAGTTGAGGATGGAGGTGACTCCGGCCGCGACCAGGCGGTCGCAGACCTGCTGGGCCACGCCCGGCGGGGTGGTGATGACGCCGATGGAGACGCCGTTCTCGTCGATGATCTTCTCGAGGCCGTCGCTGTGCTGCACGGCGATCCCGGCGACCTGCTTTCCGGCCATCTCCGGATCGGCGTCGATCAGCGCGGCGACCCGGAAACCACGGGAGGCGAACCCGCCGTAGTTGGCCAGCGCGGCGCCGAGGTTACCGATACCGACGATCACTACCGGCCAGTCCTGGGTCAGGCCCAGCTCACGGGAGATCTGGTACACGAGATACTCGACGTCGTACCCCACACCACGCGTCCCGTAGGAGCCGAGGTAGGAGAAGTCCTTGCGCAGCTTCGCGGAATTGACCCCCGCCGCGGCCGCGAGCTCCTCGGAGGAGACCGTGGGTACCGAGCGCTCCGACAGTGCGGTGAGGGCTCGGAGGTACAGCGGAAGCCGGGCGACGGTGGCCTCGGGAATCCCTCGGCTGCGGGTCGCCGGTCGGTGAGTTCGGCCAGTTGCCACGGTGCTCCTGCGGGTAGCGCGGGGCTGCAGGCGGTCACACGTACCTAGACCGCCCCGTCGAATGCAGGCTATGTCTTTGTGAACGCGTGCACAAAGATGGTGTCCGATTTGCCCGGGCAACGTGACGGGGGTCACGCACTCCTGGCGCACCCGTATGGAACCGGTGCGCGCACAACTTCGTTCCGCTCCTGAAGGGGGCAAAACCGTACACTCTCCTCAACGAATCCCGCCCCCGAGACCAATCGCCGTCGATCCTAGGCGACTTTCCGGACCCGTTGGACTCACCGGTCAGGACGGGGACCGGACCCGATCACGGCACAATCCGGACGGAACACCACGCCACACCGCGCCACGAGGCGCCGCTACGGAGCGAGGGCTTTGCGCAGCCGCGCCTCGTCCACGCGCCAGAAGGTGTGCTGCGCCCCGTCCACCAGCACCACAGGGATCTGCTCCCAGTAGGCACGGTGCAGCTCTTCATCCTCGGTGATGTCCTTGTGCTCCCAGGGGACCCCGAGATCCCCACACACCTTCTCCACCACTTCTTGTGCGTCATCACACAGATGACAACCAGGTTTCCTGATGAGCGTGACCAGCCGCTCCGAGGGTGCCTTCTGCGTCGTACGGCGCCCACCGCGCCGGAACATGGAACTCATACGGGTCATTCTCGCGCCACCCGCGCGGCCAGGATGTGCCGGTCGGACGACTTCTTTAACGGCTCGGTCGCGGAGAGTTCACAGCCTCGCATCCTCTCGACTCCGGAAGCTCCGAACAAACTGGCTATGCTCACGACATGGCCGCTCTCGGATGGCTCACTCCCCGTAGGCGCTCCGCCACCGCGCGGAGCGTGTTGGCAGGCGAGGCCTCGGCGGAGGCAGCGCGCAAGTCCTCCCAGGAACTGGAGGAACTAGCCCACGACGCCGCGCCCCACGCCGACGCGCCCGACCAGGAACCGGAGTTCCCGGTCCTCGGCGACGAGAAGGCCGCGGCCTTCTTCGACCTCGACAACACCGTGATGCAAGGCGCCGCCCTCTTCCACTTCGGCCGGGGTCTGTACAAACGGAAGTTCTTCGAGACCCGCGACCTCGCCCGATTCGCCTGGCAGCAGGCGTGGTTCAGGCTGGCCGGAGTCGAGGACCCGGAACACATGCAGGACGCCCGTGACTCGGCACTCTCGATCGTCAAGGGCCACCGGGTCGCGGAGCTGATGTCGATCGGCGAGGAGATCTACGACGAGTACATGGCCGAACGCATCTGGCCCGGTACGCGCGCCCTCGCCCAGGCCCACCTGGACGCGGGCCAGAAGGTCTGGCTGGTCACGGCGGCCCCCGTCGAGATCGCCACGGTGATCGCCCGCAGGCTGGGCCTCACTGGTGCGCTGGGCACGGTCGCGGAGTCGGTGGACGGCGTCTACACGGGCAAGCTGGTGGGCGAGCCCCTGCACGGGCCGGCGAAGGCGGAGGCGGTCCGCGCGCTGGCCGCCGCCGAGGGCCTGGACCTCTCCCGCTGCGCCGCCTACAGCGACTCCCACAACGACATCCCCATGCTGTCCCTGGTCGGCCACCCCTACGCGATCAACCCGGACACGAAACTCCGCAAGCACGCTCGTACGTTCGAGTGGCGTCTGCGCGACTACCGCACGGCCCGCAAGGCCGCGAAGGTCGGCATCCCCGCCGCGGCCGGCGTCGGCGCCGTGGCCGGCGGCACAGCAGCCGCCATCGCCCTCCACCGCCGCCGCCGCTGACCCTCCGGGGCTACGCCCCGGATCCCCCGGCCGTCTGCAGTTGTTCGGCTGCCGGCCGGTGGGGGTGGTCGCACAGTTCCCCGCGCCCCCAAAGGCCTCCAACCCGTCCGGCGTATGAGGACGAGGCCGTTCAGGCCGACGGGGGCCGGGGGCTGGGGCGCAGCCCCCAAGAATCCCGCCGGGAGTCGGCCAATCCCCTGTTCTACCCCCGCGGCCCCCCGCCCAGTCACCCCACCCCCACACGGCCACAACACGCCCCGCACCCAGACGGAACCCGAACCCATCCGATCAACAATCGGTCACTGTCCGGCACTTGATCAGGCGTGAATCGGTTACAGAAGCGACGTAATCGATGATTTGAGCAACTCGGTGTAGCGCTGCCTGTACGAAGCGTTATTCTCCTCAGACGCAAACCGGTACCCCTCCGTCGCTACGACGGGTGAACGGTCCCGCACTGCACGTGATGGAAGCTCTGCCTCTGGGAGTCCCGTGTACTCACACGTCGGGGTTGACGCCTCGGGCCTGGCTACGCTGCGCGCAACGGTCCTGGACCGTTTGCGCGGCTTCGTCCCCACCGCGTACGCCGTCCCCGCCCTCGCCGCCGTCCCCGCGCCCCTCGGCCCTTGCTACGCCCTGGCCGAGGGCAGCGCGGCGGTCGGCAGACGAGGCCGCTCGGGCTCGGCCGCCACGCCCACCGCACGCCGCCCGGCCGCAGACAGCGACAGCGCCCGGATGATGGATCTGGTCGAGCGCGCCCAGGCCGGCGAGGCCGACGCCTTCGGCCGCCTCTACGACCAGTACAGCGACACCGTGTACCGCTACATCTACTACCGCGTCGGCGGCAAGGCGACCGCCGAGGACCTCACCAGTGAGACGTTCCTGCGCGCCCTGCGCCGCATCGGGACGTTCACCTGGCAGGGCCGCGACTTCGGCGCCTGGCTGGTCACCATCGCCCGCAACCTGGTCGCGGACCACTTCAAATCGAGCCGATTCCGACTCGAAGTGACCACCGGCGAAATGCTCGACGCGAACGAGGTCGAGCGAAGCCCCGAGGACTCCGTCCTGGAGTCACTGTCGAACGCGGCCCTGCTCGACGCCGTACGACGGCTCAACCCCCAGCAGCAGGAGTGCGTCACCCTGCGTTTCCTGCAAGGGCTCTCGGTCGCCGAGACCGCACGGGTGATGGGCAAGAACGAGGGCGCCATCAAGACCCTCCAGTATCGAGCCGTCCGCACCCTGGCGCGGCTCCTCCCGGACGACGCCCGCTGATACCCGTACGAACGCCGGTCCGTACGAACGCCATAGTGATCCCACACGCTCTGCGACACTCAACTCACCTTCCGTGAAAGTCCGTTGACTTCGCGGTCCGGTCATCCGTCGTCCGTAACCCAAGTGCCGCGACGCTCGTTGTGCGGGATACAGGCTCCCTGTGGTCACGACCCGGCCATCGCCGATCACTCGATCGTGTGGATGCGCTCGGGGCGTGCAACCCTCAGGACCCCCTGGGGAGTCGACCGTCTTGACGAGAGGAGGTGCCGCCAGTGATCGCGAACGTATCGGCACACCGGCGGGCGAACGCCTTCGCCCAGGCCCTGGAGGAGCAGTCCGACCAGGGCACGGCGGCCGAGCAGCCCGATGGATCGGCACCGTCCCAGGCTGCATCGGAACAGACCGAGCAGGGCCTCCTGTTGGCCCTCGCCACCGGTCTCGGCGAGCTGCCCAAACCGGAGCTGGACCCCGAGGTCAAGGTCGTGCAGCGAGCACAGCTCGTGGCAGCGATGGAGGCCATGCTGCTGGAAGGCACCGCCGCGGGGGGCGAAGGCCCGGACCGTTCCGTGCCCGAGCAGCGCTCGCACCGGGCACGGGGCGCACACCGGGCGACCGGACTGGGGAAGCTGCGACCGCGTTCGCGTTTGTCCAAGGGCCTGGCCGCGGGCGGGCTCACCGTGGGTGTGGCCGCGGGAGCCTTCGGCGGCGTGGCAGCCGCCAGCTCCGACGCCCTGCCCGGTGACTCGCTCTACGGGCTCAAACGAGGCATGGAGGACATCAAACTCGGCCTGGCCCACGGCGACAGCGACCGCGGCGAGCTCTATCTCGACCAGGCGTCCACACGCCTGAGCGAGGCACGCCGGCTGATGGAGCGAGGCCGCTCGGGCCACCTCGACCACGAATCCCTGGGCGAGATCCGCCGCGCCCTGTCGGGCATGCAGCACGACGCCTCCGAGGGCCACCGCCTGCTGTACGAGGCGTACGAGCGGGACGGTTCACTGGGCCCCATCCAGGCCCTGTCCGCCTTCGCCCAGTCGCACCGCGAGGCCTGGGGCGCGCTGCGCGACCGGCTGCCCGTCCAGCTCGGTGACGTCAGTCAGCAGGTCTCGTCGGTGTTCGCCGCCATAGACGAAGAGGTCGACCCGCTGCTCCCGGGCGCCCCGGCGAGGGAGGGCACAGGCCGTCACCGGGGTGCCAGTTCGGACGCCCCGGGCTCGTCGTCCGGTACGGACCGTCCGGCGCCCAGCGCCAGCAGCGGCTCCACCAGCGGCAGCCACAGCAGCGGCAAGCCGAAGCCGTCCAGCTCCAGCAGTACCGGCGAGGGCCTGCTCGGCGGCACCACGGGCGGCCTCCTGGACCCGCCCAAGGACACCACCAGCTCGTCCCCGTCGGCCGGCAAGTCCAGCCCGACGAGTGGCGCGCCGGACGTCACCCTGCCCCCGCTGCTGCCCGGTCTCCTGCCGGGCCTGGGCATCGACGGCGAGGACAGCAAGTAACTCCGGTACGAGGCTGGGGGCGCCCTTCTCAGGAAGGGCGCCCCCAGCCTCGTATGTCCGTCAGCAGCCTCGTACGTCCGTCGCCGGCGGAACGTACGTCAGAAGAACACCGACCGGCGCTGCACCAACAGCTTGTACAGCGTGTGCTGGATCTGCTCCCTGACCTGGTCCGTCAGGTTGAACATCAGCATCGGGTCCTCGGCGGCCTCCGGCGGATAGCCGTCCGTGGGAATCGGCTCGCCGAACTGGATCGTCCACTTCGTGGGGAGCGGGACGGCGCCCAGCGGACCCAGCCACGGGAAGGTCGGCGTGATCGGGAAGTACGGGAAACCCAGCAGCCGCGCCAGCGTCTTCGCGTTGCCGATCATCGGGTAGATCTCCTCCGCGCCGACGATCGAGCACGGAATGATCGGGGCGCCCTGCCGCAGGGCCGTCGACACGAACCCGCCCCGGCCGAAGCGCTGGAGCTTGTAGCGCTCGCCGAACGGCTTGCCGATGCCCTTGAAGCCCTCCGGCATCACACCGACCAGCTCGCCGCGCTCCAGAAGCCGTTCGGCGTCCTCGGCGCAGGCGAGGGTGTGACCGGCCTTGCGGGCCAGCTCGTTGACCACCGGCAGCATGAAGACCAGGTCCGCCGCGAGAAGGCGCAGATGGCGGCTCTCGGGGTGGTTGTCGTGGACGGCGACCTGCATCATCAGGCCGTCCAGCGGGAGGGTGCCCGAGTGGTTGGCGACGATCAGCGCGCCGCCGTCGGTCGGGATGTTCTCGATGCCCTTCACCTCGACCCGGAAGTACTTCTCGTACAGCGGCCGGATCAGGGACATCAGGACGTGCTCGGTGAGCTCCTGGTCGTACCCGAAGTCATCGATCTCGTAGTCACCGGTGAGGCGCCGGCGCAGGAAGGCGAGACCACCGGCGACGCGCCGTTCCAGCCCGCCACCCTCCCGCGCCTGTGACGTCGACGGCGCGTTCTTCGGCGTCGACGGCTGAGGCGGCTGTTCCTCACGCGTCACAGGAACATCATCCTGCGGGAAGGTCCGGCCGGGCAGGGGCTGGACCTCACGTACCACCACGGGATCGCCCTTGCGCCGGCTCCCCGCGGCCCGCCGCCGCGGCGGGCGCTGCACAGCACCCCCGCGCGACCGGTCGTCGTCGAACGGAATGACCTTGGCGTCCGCCATCGTCGATGCGCTCCTCAGTTGGCGCTCAGTGTCGGGGGGTTGCCGCCGCCCACGTAACGCAGCGCGGCGATCCGGTCGACGGCCCCCGCGAGGGCCTCGGGGGGCAGGAGTCCGGGCCCCCGGCTGCGTGCGAAGTCCGCGAAGGTCTCCGCGGTCGAGTATCTCGGTTTGTAGCCCAGCGTCTCGCGCATCTGGTTCGTCGACACGACCCTGCCGTGGGTGAGCAGCCGCAGCTGCTCCGGCGAGAAGTCCGTCACGCCCAGGGTACGCACCACCGTGCCCGCCCAGCTGAGCGCCGGCAGCAGCAGGGGCACCGTGGGGCGCCCCAGGCGTCGAGCGCACTGCGAGAGCAACAGGACGCCGTCTCCGGCGATGTTGAAGGTGCCGCTGTTGAGGGTGCCGCGCTGTGGATCGTGCGAGGCGATCCGCAGTACCTCGATCACGTCGTCCTCGTGCACGAACTGCAACCGCGGGTCGTAGCCGAAGACGGTCGGGAGCACCGGCAGCGCGAAGTACGAGGCGAGCGGCGAGTCGGCGCTCGGCCCGAGGATGTTCGCGAACCGCAGCACACACACGGCGACGTCGGGCCGCCGCCGCGCGAAGCCACGCACATACCCCTCGACCTCCACCGTGTCCTTCGCGAAGCCGCCGCTGGGCAGCGACTTGGGCGGGGTGGTCTCGGTGAACACGGCCGGATCTCGCGGCGCGGACCCGTAGACGTTCGTACTGGACTTCACGACGAGCCGCTTGACCGACGGGGACTTCTGGCAGGCGCCCAGCAGCTGCATGGTGCCGATGACGTTGGTCTCCTTGACCGTCGTCCGGCTGCCGCCGCCCAGCGCGATGCCCGTCACGTCCATGTGGACGACCGTGTCGACGGAGTGCTCGGCGAGCACGCGGGCGATCGTGGGCTGGCGGATGTCGGCCTGGACGAACTCGGCCTCGCCCAGATGGTGGTCGGGCAGCACCGCGTCCACGGCGATCACCCGGTCCACCTGGGGATCACGCTGGATCCGTCGTACGAACCGGCCTCCCAGCTGACGGGCCACTCCGGTGACGAGCACGACCTTCCCCAAGATCAGCGCCTCTCTTCCCGTTCTGGACATGAGCGGACGTAGCTCTGCTCGTACCCTGCCGTGTTCCCCGTGTGCCGCCAACCTAGCGGGTTGATGTTGCGCTGTGATGACCACCCGATGCACGAAGTGACGACAGCCACGGACATACGATCAGACCAAGCCACACGGCACCGTGGTCGTATGCACAGCATCGCCCTCCGGGGCCCTCGCGCAGGAGACGCGCGCCCGCTCCCCACGGAAAGTACCCGCTCTGGGCGAAAGCCGACGCGACGGCGGAAGCCGAGGACCCTGACACCGGCCGGAAACGGCTGTGGCCCCCCACCGGCCGGTGGGGGGCCACAGAGCGCGCCGTTCGCAGCGCTCGCACAAGCGCAAGGACGAGCCCCGGCGATGCGGGGCACGGCCCTACTTCTTGTTGCGACGCTGAACGCGAGTGCGCTTGAGCAGCTTGCGGTGCTTCTTCTTGGCCATCCGCTTGCGCCGCTTCTTGATAACAGAGCCCACGACTACCCTCGCTCACTTCTCTTTACTCGGTGCTGGGCTGCATGGGCCCACACGACCTATGAGGGGCCAGCCTACCCGTCCGAGCGCCGAGGTCGTAATCGAGGGGATCCGAGTGGATTCCCGAGGCGGCCACAAGGGCCTCTCGGGAACCCCTCGAAGCATCCGTCAGGCTGTCTCCACCCCCACATAGCTCTCGCGGAGGTACTCGTGAACCGCTTGCTCCGGCACCCGGAAGGACCTCCCCACCCGGATCGCCGGCAGATGACCGCTGTGCACCAAGCGGTACACGGTCATCTTCGACACTCGCATCACCGAGGCGACTTCCGCCACGGTAAGGAACTGAACCTCGTTCAGAGGCCTCTCGCCAGCTGCAGCCATGACACACCTGAACCTTCCGCACTCGACGGCCACCGGCTTCCCCTTCCGGTGACTCTTCGTCGTTGCGTGCTCACTCCCCAATGTAGGGGCGGGTGATGCGAGTGGGGAAGAGGGGATGGCATCGGCCGCCTACTGTGACAGACACGCTCGATTGAGTACATAGCGAGTAAGCGGTCGGTAGTAATCAGACCGCACAGCGTCATCAAGCGGAACGACGACGGACACCCGCCCCTCTGCCTCTCCGACGAAGAGCGCAGGATCGTCCGTATCGGCCAGCCCCATGGCCTCGAACCCCAGCTGACCTGCTCCGCAGACCCAGCCGTGGTCCCCGATGACGAGTTCCGGGAGCGGCCCGCCGCCCTCCGCGGCAGCCGCCAGAACGGTCCGAACCGGCAGCGGTGAGTGGGTATGTGCGCCGGTCGCACCACCGGGGGCTTGCCCGCCGGGTTCGCGTACCAGCGCGACACCTTGTACGTAGTCAAGGTTGTACGTGCGTAGACCGAACCGGGTCGTTATGTCGACAGAGCTACCCTGCGCGGGGGTGAGGACGGTACATCCCGCCGCCGACAGGGCGTCCGCAAGGGCGGCGTAGAAACCGAGCAGACGGTGCGGATGACCGGTCCCGAGGAGTACCGCCTCGCGCTTCCGGGCCGCCGTTCCGAGTCGCGCCGCGAAGGAATCGAGCGCGACCAAAGTCCGCTCGGGGTCGATCACATCATGCCCACTCGTGTGCATCGGATCCGCCGAAACTCCACACTTGTCGGCCATCAACTCGATCAGATCCCGCTGCTCCCACGTCCACTCGGGATCGAGCCCGAGCAGCACACGGGGATCGCGGGCCGCGAAGAGCCGATAGCTCCGCAGACTCTCCTCACGCGAGGTCGCAACCGGCCCGGCCAACCGGGCCGCCAGCAGGTGCGCACGTAATGCTCCGGTGCTCAACACGACAGCGATGCTGACGCACATGAACCCTCTTAACCCCGAATTTCCTGAAAACACCCCACACTTGGCGTAATACACGCTCTGCCCCCGGCTGCTCCCGCCGGGGGTCCGGGACGGAGCCCCGCAGGGGGCCGGCCGAGTCCCGCCGAGGGGGCCGGCGGAGTCCCGTCTGGGGTCCGGGGCGCAGCCCGCCTGGGGTCCGGGGCGCAGCCCGCCTGGGGTCCGGGGCGCAGCCCCGCCGGGGGTCCGGAGCGAAGCCCGCCCGGGTGCCGGGGCACAGCCCTGCCGGGGGTCGGGGGGGCACAGCCCCCGGGGCGCAGCCCCGCCGAGGGGACGGGGGCTCAGGGGGCGGGGATGGGGTGGTGGGGGCTGGTGGGTATTAGGGGAGGAGGCCGCGTAGGGGGAACACCGCACGGCGCGTCGCGACGATCGCCTGGTCGAGGCGGTCCGCCGGGTCGTACCCGGACTCCCAGCCCTTCCAGGACACGGGCCACCGCCCGTCCGTCATCCGCACGGGCGCCAACTGCCGCGTACGAGCGAAGACCTCCTGCCGCCAGCTCTCGGGAATCACCGTCTCGGGGGCGATGGCCCGCCCCGCCGCGACGGCGACCAGATGCGTCCACGACCGCGGTACGACGTCCACGACCGCGTACCCGCCCCCACCCAACGCGACCCACCGCCCGTCGGCGTACTCGTGCGCCAGGTCGTGACAGGCGACCTGCACGGCCCGCTGCGCGTCGAGCGAGACGGCGAGATGAGCGAGCGGATCCTCGAAGTGGGTGTCGGCACCGTGCTGGGTGACAAGCACCTGCGGCCGAAACTCGGCGACGAGCTCGGGCACCACGGAGTGGAACGCCCGCAACCACCCCGCGTCCCCGGTCCCGGCCGGCAGCGCGACGTTGACGGCGGAGCCCTCCGCCGAGGAGGCCCCCGTCTCCTCCGGCCACCCGGTCTGCGGGAACAGTGTCCGCGGATGCTCGTGCAGCGAGATCGTCAGAACCCGGGGGTCCTCCCAGAACGCCGCCTGCACCCCGTCCCCGTGATGCACATCGACATCCACGTAGGCGATCCGCTCGGCCCCCAGCTCCAGCAGCCGCGCGATCGCGAGCGAGGCGTCGTTGTAGATACAGAACCCGGACGCCCCACCCGGCATCGCATGGTGCAGCCCACCCGCGAAGTTCACCGCGTGCAGCGCGTCCCCGTGCCACACCGCCTCCGCCGCCCCGACCGACTGCCCGGCGATCAGCGCCGACACCTCGTGCATTCCCGCGAAGGCGGGATCGTCCATGGTCCCGAGCCCGTACGAGGCATCCGCGGCCCCCGGATCCGCCGACGCGGCCTTGACCGCCTCGACATAGTCCTCACGATGCACGAGCCTCAGCGTCGACTCCCCGGCCGGCTTCGCCGCGACGACATCCACCTCCCGGTCGAGCCCGAAGGCATCGACCAGTCGCCGGGTCAGCGCCAGCCGGACCGGATCCATCGGATGGTCCGGGCCGAAGTCATAGCCCGTTACTGCCTCGTCCCACATCAGCTGTGCGCGGCCGCTCATGTCCGTCACCGTATCGGTCCGGTTCGGGCGCGAACGAGCGGGCGTACCCCAAGGTCGCCAGGACCAACACCATCGGTACAAGCATGGCGCCCCGGTAGTTCCAGGCGTCGCCCAACGCCCCCACCAGCGGCGAACCGATCAAGAACCCGACGTAATTGAAGATGTTCAGCCGCGCGACGGCCGCATCCGAAGCCCCCGGAAACAGCCGTCCGGCCGCCGCGAACGTCTGCGGCACCAGCACACACAACCCCAGCCCCAGCAACGTGAACCCGAGCATCCCGACCCACGCCCCCGGCGCCACCGCCACCACCGCGAACCCCAGCGCCGCCACGACCGCCCCCAGCCGTACGACGGCCACCGCCCCGAACCGCCGCACCCCGAAGTCCCCGACGGCCCGTCCCACCAGCGTCATCACCATGTAGACGTTGTACGGAACGGTCGCCAACTGCTCCGAACTGCCCAGCACGTCCTGCAGATACTTCGCACTCCAGTTTGAAACCGTCGAGTCCCCGATGTACGCGAACGTCATCACCAGACACAGCGGCAACAACAGCCTGAAGACCAGGGCCCCACTCTGCCCCTGCCCCTTCCCGACCTCGGCAGCGACCTCGGCATCGGCATCGGCATCGGCTTCGGCATCGGCTTCGGCATCGGCCTCAGGAACAGAGGCGGCGCCCCCGTCGACGTACCACCGGCTTCCCACGAACGCCGCCGGCAGCAGCACGAGCACCACCGGCAGATAGGACACGAACAGCGAGAGATGCCAGTGCGCCCCGACCCACGCGAGCGAGGCGCCCACGATCCCACCCAGGCTGTACGTGGCGTGGAAGCCGAGCATGATGCTGCGCCCGTACGTCCGCTGGAGGCTCACCCCGAGCATGTTCATGGAGGCGTCGAGCGCGCCGACCGCGAGCCCGAACGCGCCGAGCGCGACCGCCAGTTCGACCAGCCGGTCCCCCGACCCGACCCCCAGCAGCGCCAGGAGCACAACGGGCTGGGACCAGCGCAGCAGCCGACTGGGCCGTATTCGCCTCACCAGCTGCTCGGTCGTCACGCTGCCGACCCCGGCGAGGATCGGCACGGCGGCCAGGAACGCGGGCAGCAACGCGTCGGAGACGCCGTACCGGTCCTGGATGGCCGGAATGCGCGTCACGAGCAGGGCAAAGGCGGCGCCCTGAGCAAAGAAGCTGAACGCCAAAGAGGCCCTACCGCGCCGCAGCACATCTGTCATGGCGGCGAGCGTAGGGCCCCGGCTTACCGGTGGGTAGATCCAGCCGAAGGTGAATTTTGCTCAACTCTTCGGCTGGATGGTCCCGGCGACCTCGTTCTCCAGCATCTTCTCCATCGGAACGACCGCCAGCCGCCCAGCAACCAGGATGGCCAGCGCGATCGCCCCGATCATCACGACCGTGCCCAGCCAGACCATCGTGTCGACCGGCAGGGTGTACGCGCCCACGACCCGCGCGACGCACTCCCCGAGCAGCGCCACGCCCCAGACCAGGGAGAAGGTCCGCTCGGCCTTCCGGAACCCCGGGGAGCCGGCCGCCAGCCGGTCCCACGCGGCGTTCTTGGCCGCGTCGCCCTTGATGAGGAACGGCTTCATGCCCGCCGTCATCATCGGCCTGCCGAGCTTCACGGACACCAGGATGCCGATGCCGATCGCGCTGCTGACCCCACTGTCCTTCGCCAGCATCAGCCGCGGGTCACCGGCGACGAGGCTGAGGGCCAGCCCGACGACGTTGACGAAGAGAATCAGGCCGGCCAGGGCGTTGGCCTTGCGCTCCTTCACCGCGCTCCACACGGTCCGCACCGCCGGCACCACGCTGCTCCAGCCGAGGGCCGCCATGGTGCTCATGCCGAACCCGTTCTTGAGGAGGTAGTACGACCCGACGGGCACCGCCACGTCGAGGATCAGCGGCAGGAAGCTGGGCCTGGCGGCGACATCGGCGCTCGTGGCGGCCGGTGCCTCGACAGTGGTCGCTCCAGTGCTGGTCTCGATGGCCGTGATGCTCATGATCGGGTCCCTCCGTCGTCGCTTTGTACGTCCCGTTCGATGTACTCAGCTTCGCGGTCGGACCCCACTCGCCAACAGAAACGATCGTCCGGAGCTGGGCGTGACAAATGTCAGTGCCGGGCGGTGGGTGCCGTCATACGAGCAGGTCAGCCAACTCGCCCAGCTCCGAGAAGAGTTGAGTGGCACCGGTGAGCTTGGCCGCCGGTGTCATGGCGGTGAACCCGTACACGTCCATCCCGGCGGCGTTCGCCGCCCGCACCCCGAGCGGACTGTCCTCGACGACGACACACCGGTGCGGCGCCACGCCCATCCGCTCGGCCGCGTGGAGAAACAGATCGGGTGCCGGCTTGCCCCGCCCCACGTCCTGCGAGCTGAAGACACGCCCCTCGTCGAACCACCGGTCGAGCCCGGTCTTCCGATGCCCCACCCGGATCCGCTCATGGCTCCCGGAGGAGGCCACGCAGTAGGGGACCTCGTCCGCGGCCAGCTTCTCCAGCAGCTGCACGACACCGGGAACGGGTTGCAGTTCCCGTTCGAAGGCGGCGAACACCCGCCCGTGAAAGACGTCGTCGAACTCCTCCGGCAGCCGCTGCCCGCTCCGCTCCTGGACGAGCTCGTGGATGCGGTGCATGGCGGACCCCATGTAGTCCCGGATGGACTCCTCGTACGAGGTCGGGTGCCCGAGTTCGGTCAGATAGGCGGCCAGGATCGTGTTGGAGATCGGCTCACTGTCCACGAGGACGCCGTCGTTGTCGAAGATCACCAAGTCATAGCGCATGACAAAACCCTAGGCCCCTGAACGCAGAAAACCCCCGTACCGATTTCCCGGTACGGGGGTTCTCCCTAAAATTTGTTCGGCGGCGTCCTACTCTCCCACAGGGTCCCCCCTGCA
>NZ_JBEYFS010000229.1:0-18439 GCF_040634475.1 Streptomyces sp. NPDC007095 | reverse complement strand
CGAGGGCCTGTGCCCGGCACGCCGAGAGCACGCACCTGACGCCGCAGGGCCCGCCCTCCGGGCGGACGACGGGAATTTGACGACAGGACCTAGCTTGCCCAGCTCACTCAGCTCGCCGGCTCCACTTGACCGGCTCCGATGCGGCGGAGCCGGTCAAGGTCATGCGGACGGGGCGGGAGGTCAGGAGGCGGGGCACTCCTTCCAGGCGAGGTGGTAGATGGTGCTGATGTCACCGTCCGTGGAGTCCATGGTCATGAAACTGGTGCTGCCGGGCGTGGACGTGCCCGCGTTGACGCGCAGCTCGGTGTTGATGTTGAAGTTCCGCTGGACACCGCAGGGCGCCCAGACCAGTTGGGCCCAGTCGGTGACGTCCGTGGACTGCCAGTTGTCGTTGTAGGGGCCGCGGAAGGGGTGGGTGATGGCCGCGGTGTTCGACGAGCCCTGGAAGTAGTACGAGGCCTTCTCGGTGCTGTTCGCGCCCGACTGGAGTGCGGCGAAGCCGCGGTAGTCCGCGCTGGCGATGGCGTACGTGAAGCCCTGCGGAACGTGGACGATCAGGTTGAGCTGGCAGTTCTTGCGGAAGGCGGTGGGGTCGGAGTTGCCTCCGACCTGGGCGAGGTAGTTGCTGTAGGTGACCGTGAAGGCCGTGTTGTCCGGGGAGACCGCGACAGCGGCGGTTCCCTGCGGGCAGCCGGAGCCGTTCACGGTGGCGACCTTGATGACGATCTTGTCCGGGGGCGGGTCGACGATCCCGGAGGAGGGGTCCGGCCCCGGGAGTGCGGTGGCGAACAGGGCGGCTATCGCGCCACCCAGAAGCAGCCCACCAGCCATGGTGCTCCAATCCGTTGCGTTGGTGTCTACGGCGGCACGGAACGTGTGCCGCCGTGAATTGGGGGGTGCGGCGCCTCACGCGGACGTGCGGCGCCGTCGCAGACCAGTGCGTTGGATCAAGCGCGGATCGTTGAAGCATGGACATGTCAAATACATGCTCACGCGACCCCGCCCTGTGAAGGAGCTGTGAAGGCCGGGATCGACCGCATCGTATGTACGCCCGTCACGCTTGGGCAGGGCGATCTCCGGCCATTCAGCCCGTACGTCCGTAGCGCCCGACGAGGGTGCCGGAGCCCACGGTGTGACCGGCCAGCGCGCGCCGTACGCCGTCGACCGTGGCGTCCTCGGGAAGGTGCAGCCTCACGTCGGCGGCGAGGACCGAGAAGACGTAGTGGTGGGGCGTGCCGGCGGGCGGGCAGGGACCGCCGTAGCGGCGCTGCCCGAAGCCGTTGCGGCCCTGCACCGCCCCCTTCGGGACGACGCCCGCGCCCAGCGTCGTCTCGTGCGGGTCGACGCCCCACATGAGCCAGTGCACGAAGGTCCCGGACGCGGCGTCCGGGTCCTCGGCCAGCACGACCAGCTCGGCCGCACCACCCGGCACACCGGAGAGACGCAGCGGCGGGGACACGTTCGCGCCGTCGCAGGTGAAACGGCGTGGGACGGTGCCACCGTCCCCGAAGGCCGGGCTTGTCACCCTGATCGCCCCCGAGGCGCCCGGTGTCGGTGCCGCGGACGCGGCGGGCGCCCCCGAGGCACCCCCGCAGCCCGCGGCGAGGGCCACCACGGCTGCCGTCATGACGGTTCCGAGCCAGTTCCCACGGCGCATGTCCGCCACGTTAGCGCCGGGGATGCGGCCCGGGTCGGCAACCCGGCCGCCCCACTCCGCTCCCCCAGCACCGGGCGGCGCACTCGGTGAATCCCGCGCCGCCTCACCGCTCCCTGCGCGCCCCTGCGACACTGAAGGGCATGGAGCCCCGACACCTCAGAATCGGCCGCCGTCGCATCTGGATGCTCAGCGGGGCCTGCCTCCTCGCACTCGGCCCGATCGGCTACTTCCTCGGTGGCTGGATTCCTCTTACCGCCCTCACCGTCTCGCTCCTCACGGCCACCACCGTGGCCCACTGGAAGGCCGCCGCCTGGCTCGGGCCCGCCATCGCGCGGGGACAGCGGGAGAGCCGCCGGGACGTGGCGACCTTCTGCGTGGTGATAGCGGTCAGCGGCTACGCCCAGCCCCCGGCGCGGCCCGCCCCCTCCGCCGAGGAACTGACGGCGCTGCGCCTGGAGGCGTACCGGGCCGCGGCGCACGACGACCTCGCCGAGGATCTCCGGGGCCTGGCGGCCGACGCGCTGGCCGCCGCCGACACCGCGCACACCGAGGACACCCCGGTTGCCTGGCGGGCGGCACGCGCGAGCGCGGAGCGACTGGCGCACTCCGCACAGGAAGGTAACCCGTACGTGCGCCAGCTCCTCATCCAGTGGGTCGAGGGCAACCCGGCCGCGGACCGCTAGGACAGGTCGCACTCTCGCAGAGGGCCACGCATCCGCACTGTACTTACGGTCTGACCTTTGTTATGTTTCGCAGATATCAAAGCTGCGGAGGGGTCCAACATCGTGGACTTTGAGCTGACCGAAGATCAGGAAACCATCCGCAAGGCAGTCGTCGGGCTCCTGCGCGACTTCGACGACCGGTACTGGATGGAGAAGGACCGGGACCACCGGTTTCCCGAGGAGTTCTACGCCGCCGTGGCGAACGGCGGATGGCTGGGGCTCACCGTTCCGGAGGAGTACGGCGGCCACGGTCTCGGCATCACCGAGGCCACGCTGCTGCTCGAGGAAGTGGCGCGATCCGGCGGCGGAATGAACGCCGCGAGTTCGATCCATATGTCGATCTTCGGAATGCAGCCCGTGGTGGTGCACGGCTCCGAGGAACTCAAGCGTCGCACGCTTCCCCGTGTCGCCACCGGCGATCTCCACGTCTGTTTCGGGGTGACCGAGCCGGAGGCCGGCCTGGACACGACGAGCATCACCACCTTCGCCCGGCGGGACGGCGACCACTACGTCGTCAACGGCCGCAAGGTGTGGATCTCCAAAGCCGTGGAGTCCGAGAAGATCCTGCTGCTCACCCGCACCACCAAGGTCGGCGAGGCCGCCAAGCGGACCGCCGGAATGACGCTGTTCCTCACCGACCTGGACCGCGACAGGATCGATGTCCGCCCCATCCCGAAGATGGGCCGCAATGCCGTGACCTCGAACGAGTTGTTCATCGACGAGTTGCGCGTCCCGGTCGAGGACCGGGTGGGCGAGGAGGGGCAGGGGTTCCGCTACCTCCTCGACGGGCTGAATCCGGAGCGCATGCTGATCGCCGCCGAGGCACTCGGGATCGGCAGGGTGGCGCTGGAGAAGGCCGTGAGCTACGGCAACGAGCGCGTGGTGTTCGGCAGGCCGATCGGCATGAACCAGGCCATCCAGTTCCCGCTCGCGGACTCGCTCGCCCGGCTGGACGCGGCCGAGCTGATCCTGCGCAAGGCGACCTGGCTCTACGACAACGGCCGGCCGTGCGGACGCGAGGCGAACACCGCCAAGTACCTCTGCGCGGACGCCGGATTCACCGCTGCGGACCGGGCCCTGCAGACGCACGGCGGTATGGGCTACTCCGAGGAGTACAACGTGGCCCGCTATTTCCGCGAGGCCCGTCTGATGAAGATCGCGCCGATCAGTCAGGAAATGATCCTGAACTATCTGGGATCGCACGCTCTGGGAATGCCGAGGAGCTATTGATGGCCGACAACACCGGTCTGTTCGATCTCAGTGGACGATCGGCCCTGGTCACCGGCGCCGCGGGCGGCATCGGTTCCGCGGTCGCCGAGGCGCTCGCGCATGCCGGGGCGGCGGTGCTCGTCACCGACGTCGACGGGGCGGCGGCCGCGGCGGTCGCCGAGAAGATCTCCGCGACCGGCGAGCGGGCGGACAGTGCGGTACTGGACGTACGGGACCGGGCGTCCGCCGACGCGGCGGCGGCCCGGGCGGCGGCGCTGACCGGCGGGAAGCTGCACATCCTCGTCAACAACGCCGGAATCATCGCGCCTGACATGTTCGAGAACCTCCAGGAGGAGGCGTTCCGGCGGATCGTCGACATCCACCTGATGGGCGCCTTCCACTGCGCGCAGGCCGCACTGCCGTTCCTGCCCACCGACGGCACGGGGCGGATCGTCAACGTCACCTCGTCGGCCGGCATCGTCGGCACCCTCGGCCAGGTGAACTACTCCGCGGCCAAGGCGGGCATCATCGGCCTGACGAAGTCCCTGGCGCGTGAACTGGCACGCAAGCAGATCAAGGTCAACGCGCTCGCGCCGCTGGCCGCGACGCCGATGACGGAGACGATCCGCACCGACAAGAAGTTCGCGGACGCGATGCTCGCCCGGATCCCGCTGGGCCGCTGGGCCGAGCCCGAGGAGATCGCCGGAAGCTTCGTCTTCCTCGCCTCGGACGCCGCCTCCTTCGTCACCGGGCAGGTGCTGCCCGTCGACGGCGGCATGGTCATGTGACCCGCGGCCGCGGCTCGTGGTGGCCATGAGCATCCGTACTATGCTGAATGGTTCAACCAAAGCAGTGGCATCGGTCCCAGGAGTACGTACATGCCCGGTAGGTCTCACCCACGCTTCGACGCCCTGACGGTTCCGAAGGCATCGGACGTCCTGGCGGCGGAGGTACGTGAGCGCATTCTCTCCGGCGAGTTCACCGAGGGCATGGCGCTGCCGCCGGAGCGTCAACTCGTCGAGCAGACGGGGCTGAGCCGCGCCACGGTACGGGAGGCGCTGCGGATTCTCGAGGTGGAGAAGCTGCTCCAGATCCGGCCGGGCCGCGGCGGCGGCGCCTTCGTGCACCGGCCGGGCCGTGAATCGCTCGCCAGTACCGTGCAGTTGGTCATCCGGGGGCAGCGGATCCGGCTGGAGGCGCTGCACGAGACGCGGGAGGCCATCGAGCCCACGTGCGCCGCGCTGGCGGCGGCGCGCCGCACCGACCGTGATCTCGCCGAACTGGACGCCGCCCAGCGGGATCTCGTCGAGGCCGGGGACGACATCCCGCGCTTCCTGCGGGCGAACATCGACTGGCACAGCGCGGTGGCGAGGGCCAGCGACAACGAACTCCTGATCGGGTTCATGAGCGCGCTCTCGCAGTCGATCTACGCCGCCACGAACCTCGAACAGTTCATGGACGCCGAGATCCGCTCGATCACCGCCCGCGCGCACGCGAAGATCACCGAGGCGATCCGCGACCAGGACGGCCCGGCGGCGATGCGGCGCATGGCGCGCCATGTGTGCGGATTCGCCGACGCGGCCGCGCGGGTGGACCGGCGGGGCCAGGTGGAACTGTCCGGGCCGGCGCAGGACTGACTCCCGCGCGCTCGAGGCGGGCCTCTCCGGATCATTGACGGCCATTCGGTCTGACCTTTAATATCATCTGAGGTTGGGGCGACTGAGGCACTGGAGATGGGGTCCCCATGGGCAAGGTCAGCTCCGTCATCACCGTCGAAGCGGACGGCGACATCCGTATCGTCACGCTCAACAGGCCCGAGCGGCTGAACGGCGTGTCCGAGGAGCTCCACCGCCGGCTGGCCGACGTCTGGCGGGAGCTGGCCGACGATCCCGGCGCACGGGCCGTCGTCCTCACCGGCGCGGGCCGGGCGTTCAGCGCGGGCGGCGACTTCGACCACCTGCGGCGCCACCACAGCGATCCGGAGCTGCGCGAGCGGTCGATCCGGCTCGACCGCAGCATCCAGACGGCGATGATCCGCTTCCCGCTGCCCGTCGTCGCGGCGGTCAACGGCCCGGCGGTCGGGCTGGGTTGCAGCCTGGCGCTGGGCTGCGACCTGGTCCTGATGGCGGAGGACGCCTACCTCGCGGACCCCCATGTCTCGGTCGGCCTGGTGGCGGGCGACGGCGGGGTGACCCTCTGGCCCCTGCTCACCAGCCTCCTCCGCGCGAAGGAGTACCTCTTCACCGGCGACCGCATTCCGGCCGCCACGGCGGTCGAACTGGGCCTGGCGAACCGCACCGTTCCCCCCGAGGACCTTCAGAAGGAGGCCCTCGCACTTGCCCGGCGGCTGGCGGCCCAGCCTGCCGAGGCGCTGCGCGCCACCAAGATGGCCCTCGCCGTGGTGGTCGAGCAGGTGTCGCGCGGCGGCATGGAGGCGGCGCTGATGGCCGAGCGGGCGACCATGACCAGCCCCGACCACATCCGGATCGTCGAGGAGTTGGCGTCCCGCGCCCGACGACGGCCGACCGACACCGAGGCCAAGGAGGACTGACGGTGGAGGCCGAGGAGTTCCTGCTCGTGCGGGACATGTTCCGCACGTTCGCCGCACGGTTCCGGATCGGCTCGGCCGACGAGGTGAAGCCGACCGCACGCACCGCCGCGCAGGAGGCGCTCGGCGAACTGGGCCTCGCCGAACTGCGCCGCTCCTCACCCCCGGCCGCCACCGTCCAGGAGTGCGCCCTGCTCGCCGAGGAACACGGCCGGCAGCCCCTGACCACCTCCCTGGTCGGCACCGTGCTGCTCGCCCCGGAGCTGCTGCGACTCCTCGACCGTGCCGAACCCCCGCCCCACGGCGCGACACCGACGATCGCCCTCGCTCACGACCTGCGGTTCCCGGGCTTCGCTCCGGGCACCTGCCCGTCCCAACTCCTCGCCTGGGACTGCGAGGGAGCGGACAGCGCACTGTGCGTCACACCCGACGGAACGGTGACCGCGCTCGAACTCGGCGCGGCCGCGCCGGGCATCGACCTCCTGCGCGGCATCCGCTCGGTGTCGTCCGACTCGACCGCACGCGTCCTCGGCCGGCTCGACGCACACGAGTACCAGCACTGGCAGGCCTACGCGCTCGTCCTGGTGAGCAGTGAACTCGTCGGCGCGGCCGGGTCGTTCGTCCGGCTGAGCGTCGAGTACGCCCGGGAACGGCGTCAGTACGGGCGGGAGGTCGGCTCGTTCCAGGCGGTCCAGCATCTGCTCGCCGACGCGACGGTCCTCGTCGAGGCCTGCACCAGTGCCACCCGGTACGCCGCGTGGTGCCTGGACAACGAGTCGCCCGCGAGGGCCCTGACGGCCGCGCGCGTCGCCAAGGCCGAGGTGAACGCCTCCGCCCTCGACGCGGTGTACACGGGCATGCAGGTCTTCGGCGGTATCGCCCAGACCTGGGAGCACATCGCGCACCTGTACCTCCGCAAGGTCCGCCTGGGCGCCATGACGCTGGCGACGACGGCCGATCTCCTGACGACGCTGGCCCAGCCGGAGCTGACCCGATGACCGACACCCCCCTGGACTTCGGCGACCCCGCGGACCTCGACCGGCTGCGCCGCCGGTTCCGTGCCTGGATGGCCGACCACCCGCTGCCCGAACGTCTCCCGGACGAGCCGGTCCCGGTCTTCCTCCACCGGTGGCACCGCCTGCTGTACTCGGGCGGCTGGGTGGGCCTCGACGTCCCCGTCCAGTACGGCGGCCAGGGCCTGAGCGCGCTGCACCAGGTCGCCGTCAGCGATGAACTCGGTGCCTGTCACGCCCCCGGAGTCCCCCGGATCGGCTACCTCGCCCACGCGCTCCTGGAGTTCGGCTCCGAGGAGCAGCGCCGGCGCTGGCTGCCGCGCATGCTCGCAGGTGACGACGTGTGGTGTCAGGGCTTCAGCGAACCGGGAGCCGGATCGGACCTCGCGGGGATGAGCACGGTCGCGACCCCGCACGAGGACCACTACACCGTGCGGGGGCAGAAGCTCTGGACCAGCTACGCGCAGTACTCCGGTCTGTGCCTGCTGCTCGCAAGGACCGACCGGTCGGCGCCCGCGCACCAGTCGATCTCGGCGTTCGCCCTGCCGCTGGACCGGCCGGGCGTGACGGTGCGGCCGCTCAGGGCGGCGAACGGCGACGACGAGTTCTGCGAGCTGTTCCTCGACGACGTACGCATCGCCCGCTCCGAGCGCATCGGCGCCGAGGGCGACGGCTGGCCGCTGGCCATGACGACGGTGTCGTACGAACGCAACGCTCTGGACACCGGTCACCTCTCGAAGTACGGGCTGCTCGTCGAGCGGCTGCGGCGCACCGCCCGGGAACGCCGGGGAGACCTTCCGGACGGGCTGCTGTCCGAGATCGGCCGGTGCTTCGTGGACTACGAGGTCCTGGTGGCGCACGCCCGGCGCCGCACGGCCGAGCGGCTGGGCGGACAGCTCGCAGGACCGGAGTCGTCCATCGACAAGCTGCTGATGACCAGGACCGAGCAGCGGCTCTACGAGACGGCGCTCAAGGTCTACCCCGAGGAACAGCTCCGGGGCGGAGAAGCGGAGGACGAGGGGCGAGGAGGGACGAGCGAGCTCTTCGGGGACTTCCTCTATTCCAGAGCGGCGTCCGTGTACGGCGGAACATCGCAGATCCAGCGCAACATCATCGCGAAACGGGTCCTGGGTCTGCCGTCCGGCAACTAGGGCCTGGATCAGCGGGATTTCATGTCCGATGGGAGTTCACCCGTGCGATACGACCTCGAATACCGGAGTATTCCCCATGTGATCAGAGTTGCCGCCAAGCAATTCGCGGACGCGCCGGCCCTTGTCGACGAGAGCCGCCGGTGGAGTTTCCGTGAGCTGGAGCAGCGGATGGTCCGGGCCATAAAGGCCGCCGTCGCGCTGGGGGTCGAGCCGGGGGACCGTGTCGGTCTGTGCGCTCCGAACTCCGCCGAGTGGATCCTGGCCGCGCTCGGCATCCAGGGCGCCGGGGGCATCGTGGTGCCGCTCAACACGAGGTTCAAGGCGCAGGAGATCTCCTACATTCTGCGCAGGTCCGGGGCGAAGGCCGTCTTCGCCTCGTCCTTCCTCGGCCATGACTACATAGCCGAGTTGAGGAACGCCGATCCGGATCTGCCCGCGTTGCGCAGGACGGTGTCGATCCTCGGCCCGCAGGGGGCGGCGGACCTCGCGTGGGAGGACTTCCTTCGCGCGGGAGAGGCCGACTCCCCTTCCACGGCACACGACTTGATCGACCGGCTGACTCCGGACGACGTGTCCGACGTGATGTTCACCTCCGGCACCACCGGTCATCCCAAGGGCGTCGTCCTGACCCATGGACAGTCCCTGCGCGCCTATGGCTGGATGTCCGAGGAATACACGTTCAGGCATTCCGACAACTTTCTGATCATCCCGCCGTTCTTCCACTGCTTCGGTTACAAAGCGGGGTGGCTCGCTTCCCTGATCCACGGCGTGACGGTCATTCCCATGCGCACCTTCGACGCGGGGCGGGCGCTCGAGATCATCGACCGGGAACGGGTCAGCATTCTCTTGGGGCCTCCCACCATTTTCCAGGACCTGGTCAACCATCCGGACCGTGCCGCGTTCGACCTTTCCTCGCTGCGGGTGTCCATGACGGGCGGCACCACCATTCCGGAATCGCTGATCCGCGCCATGAAGTCGGAACTGTCCTTCGACATCGTGATGAGCGCGTACGGGCTGACGGAGTCGACCGCGTTGGTGACGACCACCCGGATCGGGGACTCGGAGGAGACGGTCGCACGGACCACGGGACGGACCATCCCGGACGTCGAGGTGAGCATCGTCGACGACCGGGGCCTGGCCGTTCCCACCGGGCAGGACGGCGAAGTCCTGGTGCGCGGCTACAACGTCACGCGCGGGTACTGGAACGACCCGGGGGCCACCGCCGCGGCCGTCGACGCCGGGGGCTGGCTGCACACCGGTGATGTCGGGCGCCTCGACGAGAGGGGGAACCTCTCCATCGTCGACCGCAAGAAGGACCTGTACATCGTCGGCGGTTTCAACGCCTACCCGGCCGAGATCGAGAAGCTGCTGCTCGGGAACGAGGCCATCGAGCAGGCCGCCGTCGTCGGAGTGCCGGACGAGCGTCTCGGTGAGGTCGGCTGCGCCTTCCTCGTCGTGCGGCCGGGCCACCGGCTCACCGAGGCCGACGTCGTCGCGTGGGCACGCGAGAACATGGCCAACTTCAAGGTCCCCCGGCATGTCCGGTTCGTCGACGCGCTGCCGCGCAACGCCGGCCAGAAGGTGCTGAAGGACGGGCTGCGGCGCGATTGGAGCAAGCCGAGTGACAACTGATCGCGTGCACGCACCAGGACACGGCTCGGCCGGTCCCCTCGCGGGCATCACCGTGGTGACCCTGGAGCAGGCGGTGTCGGCTCCCATGTGCACCCGCACGCTGGGTGACTTCGGGGCGCGGGTGATCAAGGTCGAGAACCCCCGGGGCGGCGACTTCGCCCGGCACTACGACGACGTGGTGGGCGGCCTCGCGGCCCACTTCGTCTGGCTCAACCGGGGCAAGGAGTCGGTGGCCCTGGATCTCAAGTCCACGTCCGGGATGGCGGTGCTGCGCCGACTGCTCGACCGCGCCGACGTCCTGGTCTCCAACCTCGCGCCCGGGGCGACCGCGAAACTCGGCATCGCCCCCGCCGACCTGGCCGTGAGCCATCCCGAGCTCATCGCGGTGGAGATCGACGGGTACGGGCCCGGCGGGCCGCTCTCCCACAAGCGCGCCTACGACCTGCTGGTCCAGGCCGAGTCGGGGGCGTGCGCGACCACGGGCCGACCGGGCGCGCCGGCCAAGGCGGGCCCGCCGATGGCCGATGTGAGCACCGGTCTGTACGCCGCCCTGTCGATCATGGCGCTGCTCTGCGGGAAGGAGCGCGGCCGGGTGCAGGGGCCCACCTCCGCCGCGGTCAGCCTGTTCGACACCATGACGGAGTTGATGGGCTACTCGCTGACCTACACCCGGCACACGGGCGTGGACCAGGAGCCGAAGGGCATGGGCTCGCCCGCGGTGGCACCGTACGGGGCCTATCCCACGGCCGACGGTCACACCGTCGTCCTCGGCACCACCAACGACGGCGAGTGGCAGCGGCTCGCGCGTGAACTCCTCGGCCGCCCGGACCTGGCGGAGGACGAGCGCTTCCGGAGCAACTCCGGCCGGGTCGCGCACAGCGCGGTCCTCGACACGGAGATCGGCGCCTGGTGCGCGCGTCATGACCTGGCGTACGTCCAGGACCGTGCGGATGCCGCGGGGATAGGGAACTCCCGCTACAACACCCCGAGCGACGTCGTCGCGCACCCGCATCTGACGGCCCGCGACCGCTGGCGCGAGATAGACACGCCGGGCGGTCCGGTGCCGGCGCTGCTGCCGCCGCCGGTCATCTCCGGCTACGAACAGCCGATGGGGCCGATCCCGGCCCTCGGCGAACACACCGCGGCCGTCCTCGCCGAACTGGGGATCGGCACCGAGGGGGAGCTGCCGTGAGCGAGGAGCCGGTGCTGCTCTCCGGCGACTCGGGCGGCGTACGGACGCTGACGCTGAACCGTCCGCACCGCAGGAACGCGATCGACGAGGAGTTGTGGCGCGCGCTGCGGGACGCGCTCACGGACGCCGGGAACGACCGGTCCGTACGGGCACTCGTGCTGACCGGGGCCGGTGGCGCGTTCTGCTCCGGCGCGGACATCTCGGGGGGACTCAGCGCCGCGCACCCCATGTACCGGATGCGCGCCCTGAGCGAAGTCACCCTGCTGCTGCACGAGTTGCCCGTCCCGACCGTCGCCATGGTGACCGGGGTGGCGGTCGGCGCGGGATGGAACCTGGCACTCGGGTGCGATCTGGTGGTCGCCACTCCGGAGTCGAGGTTCTCGCAGATCTTCGCGCGGCGCGGGCTGTCCCTCGACTGCGGGGGGTCCTGGCTGTTGCCGAGGCTCGTGGGTCTGCAGCAGGCCAAACGGCTCGCGCTGCTCGCCGAGACGATCGACGCCGAGGAGGCTCGGTCGCTGAACCTGGTGACGTGGGTGGTGCGCGCCGAGGAGATCGACGACTTCGTGGCGCGCCTCGGCGCGCGTCTGGTGGCGGGAGCCCTGGTGGCCCTCGCCCAGAACAAGGCGCTGCTGAACGAAGGTGCCGACCGCACACTGCGGGACGCGCTCGCGAACGAGGCGCGGGCCCAGGCGGTCAACTTCGCGACGACGGACGTCCCGGAGGCGTACTCCGCGTTCAAGGAGAAGCGGGAGCCGGTCTTCACGGGCCGCTGGGCGGTACCGAGTTCGATGCCATCTCAACGACCGGAAGGGCCGACATGCGGGAAGCAGTGATCGTGGAGGCGGTCCGCACCGCCGTGGGCAAGCGGAACGGCGGGCTGTCGGGCATGCACGCCGCCGACCTCTCCGCGGTCGTCCTGGGCGCGCTCGTCGAGCGGACGGGCATCGATCCGGAGGCCGTCGACGACGTGGTCTGGGGCTGTGTCTCACAGGTCGGGGACCAGTCCAGCAATATCGGGCGCTATGCGGTGCTGGCCGCGGGCTGGCCCGAGAGCATCCCGGGCACCACGGTCAACCGGGCCTGCGGATCGAGCCAGCAGGCGCTGGACTTCGCCGCGCAAGCGGTCATGTCGGGCCAGCAGGACGTCGTGGTGGCGGGCGGAGTCGAGGTGATGAGCCGGGTCCCGCTCGGGTCCGCGCGCTCCACCGGCATGCCGTACGGGCCCCAGGTCCTCACCCGCTACCAGGACTTCTCCTTCAACCAGGGCGTCTCCGCCGAGAAGATCGCGCAGAAATGGGGCTTCTCACGGGAGCGACTCGACGCGTTCTCGGCGCTGTCGCACGAGCGCGCCGCCGCGGCCCAGGACGCTGGTGCCTTCGAGGCTCAGATCACCGCCGTGTCGACCGAGGGGGCGACGACCGTGACCCTCGACGAGGGCATCCGGCGCGGTACGAGCGTCAAGACCCTCGCCGAGCTCAGACCGGCGTTCACCGAGGACGGTGTGATCCACGCGGGCAACGCCTCCCAGATCTCCGACGGGGCGGCGGCGCTGCTGGTGACGACAGTGGAGAAGGCGCGCGAGCTGGGGCTGACGCCGCTCGTGCGTTACCGCGCGGGCGTGGTCACCGGCTCCGACCCGGTGCTCATGCTCACCGGCCCGATCCCCGCGACCGAGAAGGTGCTGCGCAAGACGGGCGTGGGCCTGCCGGAGGTCGGCGTCTTCGAGGTGAACGAGGCCTTCGCGCCCGTACCCCTGGCCTGGCTCGCCGAGACCGGCGCCGACCCGGCGCTGCTCAATCCGCTGGGCGGCGCGATCGCGCTCGGGCATCCGCTCGGCGCGTCGGGGGCGGTGCTGATGACCCGGATGGTCCACCACATGCGGGACCACGGGATCCGCTACGGCCTGCAGACCATGTGCGAGGGCGGCGGCACCGCCAACGCGACCCTCGTAGAGCTCGTATCCCCCGCATCCTGAGCACCCTCACGGAGGACGTCGTGCGCCGAGAACTCTTCACCGCCGACCACGAGGCGTTCCGGCAGCTCGTCCGGGACTTCGTGGCCAAGGACGTGGTCCCCCACTACACGGAGTGGGAGCACGCGGGCCGGCTGCCGCGCGAGCTCTTCGAGAAGCTCGGCTCACTCGGAGTGCTGGGCGTCTCCATACCGGAGGCGTACGGCGGAGCGGGCCTGCACGACTACCGCTACAACGTCGTACTCCAGGAGGAGGCGGCCCGCGCCCTGGTGACGCTCGGCACCGTACGCACCCAACTCGACGTCGTCCTGCCGTACTTCCTCGCATACGCCGACGAGGACCAGCGCGAGCGCTGGTTCCCCGGCCTCGCGGCGGGCCGGCTCCTGACCGCCGTCGCCATGACCGAGCCGGGCACGGGCTCCGATCTCGCGGGCATCCGTACCACCGCCGTGCGCGACGGGGACGCCTACGTCCTCAGCGGGGCCAAGACGTTCATCACCGGCGGTCTCCTCGCCGACCTGGTGATCGTCGTGGCGCGTACGTCGGCCGATCCCGACAACCGGCGGGCGGGCCTGACCCTGCTGGTCGTGGAGGACGGCATGCCCGGGTTCACGCGCGGCCGGGTGCTCGACAAGATGGGCATCAAGGTGCAGGACACCGTGGAGCTGTCCTTCGACGAGGTGCGGGTCCCGGTCGCCAACCGGCTCGGCGAGGAGGGCGAGGCCTTCGGCTATCTCGGCCACAACCTCCCCCAGGAGCGGATGACGGTGGCGGTCGGCTCGGTCGCCCAGGCGAAGGCGGCACTCGACACGACCCTCGAATACGTCAGGGAACGGCAGGTGTTCGGGACTCCGGTCGCTTCCTTCCAGAACACGAAGTTCGAACTCGCCGCGGTGGCCGCCGAGATCGAGGCCGCACAGACGATGCTCGACCGGGCGGTGCGCGAGCTCGTCGACGGCGAACTCTCCGGAGCGGACGCGGCCAAGGTCAAACTGTTCTGCACGGAGATGCAGGCACGAGCGGTCGACCGCTGTCTGCAACTCTTCGGGGGGTACGGGTACATCCTGGAGTACCCCATCGCCCGGCTGTACGCGGATGCGCGCATCACCCGCATCTACGCCGGCACCAGCGAGGTCATGAAGGTCATCATCGCCAAATCCCTGGGACTGTGAGCATCATGGCGGACTTCTCCGGCAGGACCGGTCTCGCGTTCGTCGCGGGCGGCACCGGCGGCATCGGCGCGGCCGTCGTGCGCATGCTCGCCGAGCGCGGCAGCGACGTGGCGTTCACGTACCGCACCAGCCAGGCCGGGGCCGACGCCCTGGCCGCCGAGGTGAAGGCGTACGGGCGTCAAGTCCTCGCGCTGCGCCTCGACCTGGGCGACGAGTCGGCCACGGCGGAAGCGGTCGCCGAGGCGGCCGACGCCTTCGGGGGCCTGCACACGCTCGTGTACGCGGCGGGCCCGCATGTGCCGATGGTGCACCTCAGCAAGGTGACGCCGAGTCAGTACCGGGCCCAGCTCGACGCGGACGCGGTGGCGTTCTTCAACCTCGTCCATCCCGCGCTGCCCCGGCTGCGGGAGGCGCGGGGCTCCATCGTCGCCGTCACCACCGTCGCCACCCGCCGGTTCCCCGTGCGCGACGGGCTGTCGTCGGGCACGAAGGGGGCGGTCGAGGCGGTGGCGCGGGCGCTGGCCGCCGAGGAGGGCCGCTATGGCGTCCGCGTGAACTGCGTCGGCCCCGGCATGCTGACCGACGGCATCGCCGCACGTCTGATCAGCTCCGGAGAACTCGATACGGCGGCGCTGGACATCACCCGGCGCAACATCCCGCTGCGCCGTTTCGGCGAGGCGAAGGACATCGCGGAGGCGGTGACGTTCCTGGCCTCGGACCGCGCCGGCTTCATCACCGGGCAGGCGCTGGGGGTGGACGGCGGCTACAGCGTTTAGCGCCCTGGTTCACTCCTGCGGTGTGATCCGCTGTCCGCCGACGAACGTCGCGCGTACGACGTCGGCGGACATGAGGTCTAGGGCTTCTTTCAGCGGTACGTGGAGGAGGCACAGGTCGGCGACCGAGCCGACGGCCACCTTCCGTACTCGTGAAGGGTGTTGGGGCTCCCCCGCGAACAGGTCCAGCGCGGCGCGCCGGTCCACCCCCTCCCCGCCCGACCGCTCGGCGGCCGCCCGCATGACCGCCCAGGGATCGGCACTCCCGTACGGCGCGTCGGTCCCGGCGGCGAGCGGAATCCCCGCCTCGGCCAGAGACCGGCAGCGGTACAGGTGAGCCTGGTCGTCCGGGTCCACATCGGTCGCGTACTCCCGGCCCCGCTCCACGGGAAAGTGCGGTTGCGTCACGACCGTCACGCCGAGCCGCGCGAGCCAGGACAGCGTCTCGGCCGGGATCACCGACCCGTGCTCGATCCGGTCACCCGCGACCGGCCCGGCCTCGTCCAGGGCGAGCAGGGTCACGAGCAACTGCACCCGGGTCACGCAGTGCACCGCCACCGGGCGGGGCCGCGCCGCCGCCATGGACGCCGCGAGCTCGTCCGGTGTCGGCAGGGTCGCGTCGTCGAGCAGGAACTTCAGCGGCGCGTCGCCGAGCCCCATCACGACGAGCCGCTGCGGCAGCACCGAGAGCAGGTCGGCCAGCCCCTCCCCCGGCTGCGGATCCGCGTTGGTGAACCCGGTGATCCCGTACGCCGCGGCCCGGGCCCCCACGCCGCGCAGATCCAGCCGTACGGGCGGAGCGAACCCGCGCAGCCGCTCGTCCTCCCGCCAGAACCGCCCGTCGCCCCCGCCGTCCAGCCCGACGGCCCGCAGCGCGGCGCTGTTCCACACCCACAAGGCCCCGCTGCGATGCTGGACCCGCACCGGCCGATCGGGCACGAAGTCGTCCAGCATCCACCGGTCGAGCTCCCCCGCGGCACTCTCGTGGTAATCGACGGCGCGCACCCACTCCCCCGGCGCGCCCCGCCGCAGGGCGGCCACCAGTCCCTCCCGGTCACGCACATCCCTCGGACCGACCCGCACGGACGCCGCCTCGGCCGCCAGTGCCGCCAGGTGTACGTGGTGGTCGTGCAGGCCGACCAGCAACGCGCCGCCCCGGCCGTCGACATCGCCGCGCCCCGCCCGTCGTCGGCCGATCCCGACGACCCGTCCGCCTCCGAGGCGCACGTCCACCCTGCCGTGACCCTCGACCTCCACGTCCGTGATCAGCATGTCAACGGCTGTCGGTGAGGGCGGCGGCGCAGGCGGCCATGGAGAGGCCGAGAAGCTCGCCTCCGCCGTCGGCCAGCGAGCGCGCGACGGCGTGGGCGGCGAAGACGCCGGTGACGGGGTCGGCGAGCGCGTCGCCCAGAAAGACGGGGGCGCCGGCACCGTCGATGCCGGTGAGGCCGCCCGCGACCGCCGCGTCGTCACCGAAGGCGATACGGTCCTCGTCGCGGCCGTAACCGGTGATGCTCAGCCAGACACGGCCGGGGCGGGCCGCGAGGAACTCCTCGGCGTGGATACCCAGTCGGCGCAGTGCCCTCGGGCGTGACGCCTCGATGACGACGTCCGCCTCGGCGACGACCTCGGCGGGTGCGCCGGAGGCGAAGTCGAGCACCAGGCTCTCGTGTCCGTCGTGCAGCCAGCGGTAGAAGGCGGGCGATCCCCTGCGCGCGCCGTCCGGTCTGGTCGTGCTCTCCACCTTCACGATCCTCGCACCCGCCGCCCCCAGCAGCCGGGCGCACAGGGGGCCCGCCCACAGGGCCGAGAAGTCGACGATCCGCAGCCCGGCCGGGTCACGTGGGCTCGCCGCCCCGCCTCGCTCGGCGCGTACGGGAGCGCGGGTGCCGCGGGCCGAGCCGTGGGCGGCGGCCGCGATCCCGAGCAGTTGCGCGTGTGCCGCGACCTCGGCCGCCGCGGCCCCGCGCGCCGCCTCGTGCGGTTCCTCCGTCCCGGCTCCCCCGAGCAGCGCGACGAGAGCGGGCACGGCGGCCAGGTCGTCAGCGCGGGCCAGGTTCACGGCGGCCCAGCCGTCGGCGGTTTCGAGGAGGTGGCAGGAGCCGCCGGCCGAGACCCTGCCGGGGAGGGGAAGGCCGGTGAGATCGGCACGGAGGAAGAGGGCGGTCGGTATGTCCACGGGCACGCCGGTGAGGCCGGTGAAAGCCTTCGCCACGTCATGGAGGGGGCCGAGGAACGGCTCGACGGGTTCCATCCAGCCTCGGAGAGTATCGTTCTCCAATCCATGAACCCCCTTCTCCACCATGGCGATCCCCCATTACACTCCAGTCGCCGCCGGTTGGGGAGGGGAACGACATGACCTTGGACTCTCCCTTCCACCTGGTCGGCCTCGACCGGGAGGCGCCGGTACGGGCCGACGCGAAGGATCGGGTGCTCGTCGGTGTGGCGGCGGAACCGGTCGACGCGGGCCCGGAGTTCGACATCCTGCTCACCGGTGTCGCCGATCCCCCGCGACCGTGGGTCGGGTGCGCGGACCCGTACGCCGTCGCCCAGCGCCTCGCGGCGATCGTCGCGGCGCAGCCGGCGGCCTCCGTCGCGCTGACGCAGGTGCTGCGCATGGGCGGCCAGGTCACTCCGCCCGAGCGGCTGGTGCTCGAGTCCCTCGCCTACTCGATGCTGCAGAGCGGCGCGGGCTTCCGTGCCTGGCTGTCCTCGGCGCGCCCGCGCACTCCACGTCCGGCCGCCGAGCCCGTACGGCTGTGTCGTGACGGCGACCGGCTTGCCATCACCTTCGACCGGCCATGGGTGCGGAACGCGTTCGACGCCGGGACCCGGGACGCCCTGTGCGAGGCGCTGCACGTCGCCGTGGCGGATCCGTCGATCGCGCACGTCGACCTGTACGGGAACGGTGCCGCGTTCTGCAGCGGAGGTGACCTGGCTGAGTTCGGGACGTCCCGCGATCCGGCGCAGGCCCACCTGCTGCGGGTACGGCGCAGTCCGGCCGCGCTGCTCCAGGAGTGCGGTCCCCGGGTGACGGCACATCTGCACGGCGCCTGTGTCGGCGCCGGGATCGAGCTGGCGGCCTTCGCGGGGCGGGTGCTGGCCGCGCCGGACACGGCGATCCGGCTGCCGGAGGTCGGGATGGGGCTGATCCCGGGCGCGGGCGGCACGGCGAGCCTCCCGGTCCGCATCGGCCGGGAGCGCACCGCGTATCTCGCCCTGTCGGGCGTCACGTTGAGCGCGGCGGAGGCGCTCGGCTGGGGCCTGGTCGACGGGATCGGCGAGGTCACCGTGGCGGGCGCAGCTCGATCCGCACCAGGGCCAGGTCGCCCACATCTTCACCATCCGACGCCTGACGAGGACTTCGAGGACTTCACGGTGACCGTCATCGACACCAC
>NZ_JBEYFS010000228.1:0-18734 GCF_040634475.1 Streptomyces sp. NPDC007095 | reverse complement strand
ATTTGGCCGGCATCTATCAACTGTCCAGGGGACTTGGCCCAATGCCTGCGAAGTCTGGTGATCAGGTGAGATGCTCCGCTGCGCGTCACCGGGCCGCGAGGGGGCGGCCGACGACCTCGCCGACGCGGCCGCTGAACCCCCGGAGGGCCCCGTGTCCGTCGGTGTTCTCGACTGCCTCGTCACGTCTGTCGTCGTGCCGTTCGTCATGGTCATCCCTCCCCGATGTGCCGCGCCCCCCGCAGCGCCGGGCGGTGCGCAGGTTATGCGTCTTTTGGGGGCGTGGGGCGGGAGTTGGGCGCGATGTCACTCGAACGGGGAGCGGCGGCCGCAGGGAGGGGAGGGAACGGGTTTCGCCGGGCGGGGGCGGCTGCGATGATCGGAGGCATCGGGAGTTAACCTGCGTTAACCGTTCACCGGGAGGGTGTCATGGCGGAGCAAGGGGACGAGCGGCGGTTCGGGGAGTTCGTCGTCGTACGGCGGCACGGGTACGTCGCGGAGCTCGCCCTCGACCGGCCGAAGGCCATGAACGCCGTGTCCACGGACATGGCCCGCTCCATCACGGCCGCCTGCGAGGCGCTCGGCGGCGAGCGCGACGTACGCGTGGTCGTGCTGACCTCCACCGCCGAGCGCGCCTTCTGCGTCGGTGCCGACCTGAAGGAGCGCAATTCCTTCAGCGATGCCGACCTGGTCCGCCAGCGCCCCGTCGCGCGGGCCGCGTACACCGGCGTCCTGGAGCTGCCGATGCCGACGATCGCCGCCGTGCACGGCTTCGCGCTCGGCGGCGGCTTCGAGCTGGCCCTGTCCTGCGACCTGATCGTGGCCGACCGTACGGCGGTGCTCGGGCTGCCCGAGGTGTCGGTCGGGGTGATTCCCGGAGGCGGCGGTACGCAGTTGCTGCCGCGGCGGGTCGGGGCGGCCCGCGCGGCCGAGCTGATCTTCTCGGCGCGGCGGCTGGAGGCGGATGAGGCGCGGGAGTCGGGCCTCGTCGACGAACTCGTGGAGGCGGGCCAGGACCGCAGCGAAGCCCTCGCGCTCGCCGCCCGTATCGCCGTCAACTCCCCCGTCGGCCTGCGTGCCGCCAAGCGTGCGCTGCGGCTCGGGCACGGGCTCGACCTGCGCGCGGGCCTGGAGGTGGAGGACGCCGCCTGGCGGTCCGTCGCCTTCTCGGCGGACCGTGCGGAGGGTGTCGCCGCGTTCAACGAGAAGCGCAAGCCGCAGTGGCCGGGGGAGTAGTTCCCCACGCTTCCCGGCGCCCTCCGCCCGGTACGGCCACTCGGACCCCTGTTCGCCTCACCAATGTCCCGAATCACCGTAAATATCCCTAGCCTGGAGTGATGGGTGAGGACAGACGGCTGAGGGCCGTGGTGGAGCTGGCGCAGGGGATGGCGGCGGCACGCACCCCGCGCGAGTCCTGGCGGGCCGCGGCGCTCGGTGCCTGCCACGCGCTCGCCGGGAGCTTCGCCGCGCTCTCCGTGTGGGAGCGCGAGCTCGGCCGGCTGCGGGTCCTGGCGAACGTGGGCGAACGCGCGCCGGACGAAGAGGAGTTCCCGGACGGCGAGGCCTACCCCGTGCACCAGTTCCCGGAGATCACCGAGTTCCTGCACGAGCGCTGGGCCGGGGGCGGCGGCCCGAACGCCTGGGTGGAGACCGCCGAGGGGCCGGCGGCGGGTCCCGTCGGCTACTGCCACCTGGGGGCACCTCCCAGCGTCAGCTGGGGGAGGGCCGCCGCCCTGCGCCGGCGCGGCCGGGGCTGTTGCGTCGTCGCCCCGATCGTGCTGCACGGGCGGGCGTGGGGCGAGTTGTATGTGGCCCGCCCGGTCACGGCCCCCGTCTTCGACCGGGCCGACGCGGACTTCGCGACCGTACTGGCCTCCGTCGTCGCCGCCGGGCTCGCCCAGACCGAGCGACTGGAGGAGGCCAGGCGGCTCGCGTTCACGGACGCCCTCACCGGACTCGCCAACCGCCGCGCGGTCGACGTACGCCTGGACGAGGCCATCGAGCTGCACCGGCAGGAAGGCGCCGCGGTCAGTCTCGTCGTCTGTGACCTCAACGGACTCAAGAACGTCAACGACACCCGCGGGCACGCCGTCGGCGACCGGCTCCTGGAACGGTTCGGATCGGTGCTGTCGCTGTGCGGGGCGATGCTCCCGGGCACCCTCGCCGCCCGCCTCGGCGGTGACGAGTTCTGCCTGCTCGCGGTCGGCCCGCCGGCCGACGAGGTCGTCCGCATCGCCGACGAACTCTGCCGCCGCGCCGCCGAGTTGGAGCTGGGGGAGGGGGTGGCGTGCGGGGTCGCCTCGACCGCGGACCCGATCGGTCCGGTGCGCTCGGCGCGACGGCTCTTCCGGCTGGCCGACGCCGCCCAGTACCGCGCGAAGGCCGTACGGGCCGCGAAGCCCGTCGTCGCCGGGCGCGAGGGCCCCGACGACCCGGTCGTGCGTCTCGCCGACGCGCCCTCCCCGGCGCAGGGGGAACGCCGCCGCTTCCGGGGGCGCCACGAGCACCCCCGCCCCTGAGTCCGCGCGGGCGTGTGTGACGTACGTCGAAGTAAGGGGTCAACCGCCCACCCACTAGTGACATCATCGAATTCACTGCGTACGCTCCTGAATATGGATATGCACACTGTGGTGGTGGGGACGTCCGGAGTGACCGCGTCCGACGTTCTCGCCGTGGCGCGCGGCGGCGCCCGGATCGAGCTCTCCGAAGAGGCGGTGGCGGCCCTCGCCGCGGCCCGCGAGATCGTGGACGCGCTGGCCGCCAAGCCGGAGCCGGTCTACGGCGTCTCCACCGGGTTCGGCGCCCTCGCGAGCCGGCACATCAGCCCGGAGCTGCGCGCCCAGCTGCAGCGCAACATCGTCCGCTCGCACGCCGCAGGCATGGGCCCGCGCGTGGAGCGCGAGGTCGTCCGCGCGCTGATGTTCCTGCGGCTCAAGACCGTCTGCTCCGGGCACACCGGTGTGCGGCCCGAGGTCGCCCAGACCATGGCCGACATCCTCAACGCCCGGATCACCCCGGTCGTCCACGAGTACGGCTCCCTCGGCTGCTCCGGCGACCTGGCCCCGCTCTCCCACTGCGCGCTGACGCTGATGGGCGAGGGCGACGCCGAGGGCCCCGACGGTGTCGTACGGCCCGCGGGCGAGCTGCTCGCCGAGGCCGGCATCACCCCCGTCGAACTGCGCGAGAAGGAGGGCCTCGCCCTCCTCAACGGCACCGACGGCATGCTCGGCATGCTGGTCATGGCCCTCGCCGACCTGGAGACGCTCTACAAGTCGGCCGACGTCACCGCCGCGCTCTCCCTCGAAGCCCTCCTCGGCACGGACAAGGTGCTCGCCCCCGAGCTGCACGCCATCCGCCCGCACCCGGGACAGAGCGCCAGCGCCGCCAACATGCTGGCCGTGCTGAAGGGCTCGGAGCTCACCGGCCACCACCAGGACGACGCCCCGCGCGTCCAGGACGCCTACTCCGTGCGCTGCGCCCCGCAGGTCGCGGGCGCCGGACGCGACACCCTCGCGCACGCCCGGCTCGTCGCCGAGCGCGAGCTCGCCTCCGCCGTGGACAACCCGGTCGTGCTGCCCGACGGCCGCGTCGAGTCGAACGGCAACTTCCACGGCGCCCCGGTCGCCTACGTCCTCGACTTCCTCGCCATCGCCGCCGCCGACCTCGGCTCGATCGCCGAGCGCCGCACCGACCGGCTGCTCGACAAGAACCGCTCGCACGGTCTGCCGCCGTTCCTCGCGGACGACGCGGGCGTCGACTCGGGCCTGATGATCGCCCAGTACACCCAGGCGGCGCTGGTGAGCGAGATGAAGCGCCTCGCCGTACCGGCGTCCGCGGACTCCATCCCCTCCTCCGCCATGCAGGAGGACCACGTCTCGATGGGCTGGTCGGCCGCGCGCAAGCTGCGCACCGCCGTGGACAACCTCACCCGTATCGTCGCGATCGAGCTGTACGCGGCCACCCGGGCGATCGAACTGCGCGAGGGCCTGACCCCGGCCCCCGCCTCGCAGGCCGTCATCAGGGCCGTCCGCGCGGCCGGCGTCCAGGGCCCCGGCCCCGACCGCTTCCTCGCCCCGGACCTGGAGGCGGCGGACGCGTTCGTGCGCGGTGGTCAGGTGGTGGCGGCGGTGGAGCCGGTGACCGGACCGCTGGCCTGACCGGAGCACCGCGGGGCCGCCGCTGTCACAGCGGCGGCCCGAAGTGTGCTACTGTCTCATTGATACGTTTTTGGTACCCATTTACTTTGTGCGCCTGATCGGAATCCTCCGCAGGCGCGTTTTGTTTTACCGGCATCTCCGGCTTTTCCCGGTGCATCTCCGGATTGGGGCCCTACCTATTCAGGAGAAAAACATGGCAACTGGCACCGTGAAGTGGTTCAACTCGGAAAAGGGCTTCGGCTTCATCGAGCAGGACGGCGGCGGCCCCGACGTCTTCGCCCACTACTCCAACATCGCCAGCTCCGGCTTCCGTGAGCTGCTGGAGGGCCAGAAGGTCTCGTTCGACGTCGCGCAGGGCCAGAAGGGCCTGCAGGCGGAGAACATCATCCCCGCCTGATTTCGGGGACGCGCTTTTCCAGAGCCGGGGCCCGCACCTTCGGGGTGCGGGTCCCGGCTCGTGCTGTGAGTGCTTGTCAGTTGCGAGCGCTGTGCGTGCAGTCCGTGGGGCCCAGGAAGGAAATCCAGATCCAGCATGACTCGATCCGAACGTCCCGTCCGTAAGCGGCCGGCAAACGCACGCGGTGGCGCCCAGACCGGCGGCTTCGCGAAGGGCGCGGGCCGCGGCGGCGGCCGTGGCACCGGCAAGGGCCCGGCCCGCAAGGCCGTGGCGCCGCAGGAGTTCTCCCTGCCCGAGACCATCACCCCGGCGCTGCCCGCCGTCGACTCGTTCGACGCGCTCGACATGCCGGCCGCCCTCACCAAGACCCTTGTCGCGCAGGGCGTCACCGAGCCCTTCCCGATCCAGGGCGCGACGCTGCCCAACTCCCTCGCCGGACGCGACGTCCTGGGCCGTGGCCGCACCGGCTCCGGCAAGACGCTCGCCTTCGGACTCGCCCTGCTGGCCCGTACGGCGGGTCGCCGGGCGGAGTCGAAGGCGCCGCTCGCGCTCGTCCTCGTCCCCACGCGCGAACTCGCCCAGCAGGTCGACGACGCGCTCACGCCGTACGCCACCGCGGTCAACCTGCGCGTGGCCACGGCCGTCGGCGGGATGTCGATCGGCCGGCAGGCCGGCACGCTGCGGCGCGGCGCCGAGGTGCTCGTGGCCACCCCCGGGCGGCTCAAGGACCTCATCGAGCGCGGCGACTGCGTCCTCGACCAGGTCGCGATCACCGTCCTCGACGAGGCCGACCAGATGGCCGACATGGGCTTCATGCCGCAGGTCACCGCACTGCTCAAGCAGGTCGAGCCGGGCGGTCAGCGACTGCTCTTCTCGGCCACGCTCGACAAGAACATCGACCGGCTCGTGAAGATGTTCCTCACGGACCCCGTGGTGCACTCCGTCGACCCCTCGGCGGGTGCGGTGACCACCATGGAGCACCACGTGCTCCACGTCGCCGACGAGACCGACAAGAAGGCCGTCGCCCTGCGGATCGCGGCGCGCGACGGCCGGGTGATCCTCTTCGTCGACACCAAGCGCGGCGCCGACCGGTTCACCAAGCGGCTGCTCGCGAGCGGTGTCCGGGCGTCCGCGCTGCACGGCGGGCGCAGCCAGCCGCAGCGTAACCGCACCCTGGACCAGTTCAAGAACGGTCAGGTCACCGCGCTCGTCGCCACCAACGTCGCGGCGCGCGGCATCCACATCGACGACCTCGACCTCGTGGTCAACGTCGACCCGCCGACCGACCACAAGGACTACCTGCACCGCGGCGGACGCACCGCCCGGGCCGGTGAGTCCGGCAGCGTCGTCACCCTCGTACTGCCCGAGCAGCGGCGGGAGATGACGCGTCTGATGGCGGACGCAGGCATCACCCCGCGCACGGCACGGATCGCGTCCAGCGACGAGGAACTCGCCCGCCTCACCGGCGCCCGCGAGCCCTCCGGCGTCCCGGTCGTCATCGAGGTGCCGCAGCCGGCCGAACAGCCGAAGAAGCGGTCACGGCCGCGGGTCGGAGGCGGGGCGAGGCGCCCGGCCGGAGCGGGTTCGGGTTCGGAGTCGCAGGGCCGTCAGCCGCGGCGTGCCGCCGGCGGTACGTCCGGTGGCGGCACGGGCGGCGGTACGGGGGGTGCGGGTCGCTCCGGTGGCCGTGGGCGTGCCCCGCAGCAGCAGCGGCGTACGGAGCGTGGCGGGCAGGGCGGCGGCGGACGTCGCGCGGCGTAGCCTGGTTCGTTCGTATTTGCGGGCCGGGGGGGCTGGTCGCGCAGTTCCCCGCCCCCCCCCGCGCCCCCGCGCCCCTGGGGCGCGGAGCCGTGAGGCGGCCCCGCGTCCCACAGGTACAGGAACTTCTCAGTAGTCGAAGTTGCCCAGGAAGCCCGGGTCGATCTTGTCGAGTTCCAGGCCCGTGCCTCGATGCAGATCCATGAGATCCGACATGTGGACGGCGCGGCGGCGGGCCGCGGGAAGGTCGCGGCGGTTGGCGGCCGTCCACAGGACCGGATCGAAGGTGATCCCGTGGGACCCCGGCATGGGCCCCGTCTCGGCGCGCCAGCCGGGCCAGCGCAGGGTGTCGTAGAACTGCTCTATGCCGCCTTCGTCCAGGAGCCAGCTGAGCCAGTCCGCGTGGCCCACGCCGAGCGCGTCCCAGCGCAGCGAGTCCGGCGCGAAGTACAGCACCTCGCCGGGACCGCCGGGGCGGTTGGCCTGCGCGGGGTCGGGTCCGTTGACCACGAAGACGCCGCCGAGGACGTCATGGGCGATGACGAGGCCGCCCTCCGGCCGCCACGCCGGGTCGAACCGCTCGGGGAGGTCGTTGATCTCGGCGAAGCTCGGCGTCCCCGCAGGCGCGTCGTCGTCGGGGCTGCCGTAGATGCGCAGCCAGCCGCTGTCCAGCAGCACCCCGCCGCAGTTGAGCACGAAGGAGCCGAGCCAGGAGCGCGCGGTGAGTTGCAGTTGCAGCAGGGATCCACGGGCCTGCGCCGGGTCCACCGGCAGCACATCCATGGACACCCTGCTGTTGGAGATCGCCTCGGAGAGGAGCGGCCACGCGGGCTCCTCGACATCAGTCAGCTCGGTCAGGTCTCGCATGGGTATCCCGTGGGTTCCGGGCCGGAGCGTCGCGCTCAGAAGGCCGCCGTGCGCTCCCGGCGCACCGAGTAGGTCACAAAGCCGGCGCCGAGGCCCAGGAAAAGGGTTCCGCCGAAGACGTACGGCGTCGTGTCGACGCTTCCGGTATCGGCGAGCCGGGTTCCGCTGTCGTGCGACCCGGTGGTGTCGGAGCCTGTGTCGTTCGCTCCGGCGTCGCTCGCATCGGCGACGCCCGACTGGGTGTCGCTCGACTCCGTGGACGCCTGCACCGCGGTTCTCGACGTCGTGTTCGTCGACATGTTGCTGTGCTGAGCAGGCTTTTCCGGGGTCGCGTTGGCGGACGGGACGAACCACAGGACCCCCAGAAGGGTTCCTGCTGCGGTGGCGGTCAGCAACGAGCGACGAGCGGCGGACACGTAATATCGATCCCCTTGTGGCGCTGGCGAATTGGCCGTGTGGGCCGATGCTAATGAAAGGCGCGGGTCGTGGGAAAGTCGCGGGAGCCACGGGCCGTACGCTCCGTCTCATGAGTACTCCTGAGACATCACGATTTGTCCGGCTTCGTGTGGAGCTGGTGTTGGAAGTCGACGACGCGGACGCCGTCACCAAGGCCGCGTTGCGCCGCATCGCGGACGACTCCGGTATGCCGGCCGACGAGCGGACCCACGCCGAGAACGCAGTGACGGAAGACACTGCCGAGGCCCTCGCGTATCTCGTCGACCCGTTCGACCTGGTCAGCGAGGTACCCGGGGTCGACCTCGCCCAGGCTTCCTGGAGCAGCGAGCCGATCGACTACGACCCCGATTCGCCGGAATGGGACCTCGACGAGGATGATGGCGGCGAGGATGACGACGAGGAAGTCGGAGTCGGCTGACGCCTCTTGGGGAAATCGTGACCCCGGGTGGCAACCGCTGCCCGGGGTTTTTCGTCTCCGACGACGCACCGGCCACCTCCGCACCAGAAATTCGGTCCGGCTGCCGGTAGCCACTCGATCGGGGTCCGGCGGCCCGGGCCGATTCGGTTGACGCCGTCGATCGACGTGGTGTTACCCACACCTCGGAAGTATGTGGAACGGGACGAACCGTTCGTAGCGTTGATGGTTTGAACGGGGCTTATGTGGTTCCAGGTGATTCGGCAACGATGGAGAAGCGTGTGATGACGGACAGTAAGCGGCGCAAGGGTCTGATGGCCGCGTCCGCACTGCTCGGCGGAGTGCTGGTGCTCTCTGCGTGCAGCAGCGGGAACGGCAGCAAGGCCAGTGCCTCGGACGGCGAGACCTCGCAGGCCCAGGCCGACGCGGCGGCGGCCAAGAAGAGCTCCCAGGCCCAGATCAAGATCACGCCCGCGGACGGTTCCGACAACGCCTCCATCAACAACGCCGCGGCGGTCATCGTGAGCAAGGGCACGCTCACGGCCGTCACCATGACGACCGAGTCGGGCACGCCGGTGTCCGGTCAGATATCCGCCGACAAGAAGAGCTGGAAGCCCGCCTCCCAGCTCGAGCGGGCCACCACGTACAAGGTGGCCGCCGAGGCCACCGACTCCGCGGGCCTCGTCGCCCACGAGAACGCCTCGTTCACCACGGTCTCCCCGGCGAACAGCTTCATAGGCAACTTCACGCCGGAGGACGGCTCCACCGTCGGCGTCGGCATGCCGGTCTCGATCAACTTCAACAAGGCGATCACGAACAAGGCCGCCGTGCAGAAGGGGATCACCGTCTCCTCCAGCAGCGGCCAGGAGGTCGTCGGCCACTGGTTCAACGCCAACCGCCTCGACTTCCGTCCCGAGAACTACTGGACCGGCGGCTCCACCGTCACCCTCAAGCTCAACCTGGACGGCGTCCAGGGCGCGAGCGGTGTCTACGGCGTGCAGCAGAAGACGGTCACCTTCAAGATCGGCCGCAACCAGGTCTCGATCGTCGACGCCCAGACGAAGACCATGAAGGTCACGCAGGACGGCAAGACGATCAAGACGATCCCGATCTCCTCGGGATCCCCGGAGCACAAGACGTACCAGGGCCAGATGGTGATCTCCGAGAAGTTCAAGGAGACCCGGATGAACGGCTCGACGGTCGGCTTCACGAAGACCGACGGCAAGGGCGAGTACGACATCAAGGACGTGCCGCACGCCATGCGTCTGTCGAACTCCGGCACCTTCATCCACGGCAACTACTGGGGCGCGAAGTCCATCTTCGGCGCGGTGAACACCAGCCACGGCTGTGTGGGTCTGTCCGACACCAAGGGTGCGAACGACCCGAACACGCCCGCGGCCTGGTTCTACGAGCACTCGCTGATCGGTGACGTCGTGGTCGTCAAGAACACCGGCGACAAGACCATCGCCCCGGACAACGGCCTCAACGGCTGGAACCTGAGCTGGTCCGCCTGGAAGGCCGGCTCGGCAGCCTGACATCCCGCTCCACCCTCCCCTGTTCGCCGATGGCGGCGGTGGCCCCTCACGGGCCGCCGCCGCCATCGGCGTTCTCACAGCCTTCAGGGACCGCCCACAGGTGAATTCCCGTGCTGCCACAGCCTTCTCATCCTTCTCTTATGCGGGGCTTATCCCGCCATCACGCGCCGTACCTAGCTTTCCGCCATGTTCTTCACCTACCTGAGGCGCGAACTGCGCCGCCGCAGGAAGGCGGCGCTCGTCGTCGCCTCCGGACTCGCCCTGGGCATCGCCCTGGTCATCGTGGTCAGCTCCGTGTCGTCCGGCATGGAGAAGGCGCAGGGCAAGGTCCTCCAGTCGCTGTACGGACTGGGTACGGACATGACCGTCACCAAGGCGGCGGCGCCGGCGACGAGCACCAGCCAGCGTCCGCGCTTCAACTTCGACGCGAACGACAACGGCTCCACCAAGGAGCAGAGCAGCGACCGCGTCATGGTGCAGGGCTTCCAGACCCTGGCCGCCTCCACGGTCACCAAGGTCGACTCCCAGAAGGGCGTCGCGGACTCCGTCGGCGGGCTGAGCCTCCAGGTCATCAGGATCAACGGCCAGTTCACGCGGGGTCAGTTCCAGCAGAACCGGAACAGCGGCACCGGCCAGGGGGGCGGGCGCCCGAACGCCCAGCAGTCCCCGCAGGGCCGTGTCGAGGGCGGCGGCGCCAACTTCGACGTCAACAACTACTCGGTGTACGGCACCGATGTCACCAAGCCCGCCCTCGGCCCGCTGACCTCCTCGAAGATCACCAGCGGTCGTACGTTCAAGACGTCCGAGACCGACACCAAGGTGGTCGTCGCCGACGTCTCGTACGCCAAGGAGAAGAAGCTCAAGGTCGGCTCCACCGTCACCATCAAGAGCGTCAAGTACAAGGTCATCGGCATCGCCACGCCCGACAGCGGTGACGCGGCGGCCAACCTCTACATCCCGCTCAAGCAGGCGCAGACGCTCAGCGGCTCCAAGGACAAGGTCACCACGATCTACGTCAAGGCGTCGGACTCGCAGCAGATCTCCAGCGTGAAGAGCACCATCCAGAAGAACATCTCGGGGACGACGGTCACCACCTCCGCCGATCTCGCGTCCACCGTCTCCGGCTCCCTCTCCACGGCCTCCAGCCTCGCCTCCAACGTCGGTAAGTGGCTGTCCATCGCGGTGCTCGTCGCCGCGTTCCTGGTCGCCGGTCTGCTCACCTCCTCCGCCGTGTCGAGGCGCGTGCGCGAGTTCGGCACCCTCAAGGCGCTCGGCTGGAAGTCGGGCCGGGTGACCCGGCAGGTCGTCGGCGAGGCCATGGTCAACGGTCTGGTCGGCGGCGCCCTCGGTATCGCGATCGGCCTCGCGGGCGCCTATGTCGTCACCGAGATCAGCCCCACCCTGCAGGCGCAGGTGGGCGGTTCGGGCGGCGGCGGAGGCCAGGGCGGCCCCGGTGGCGGTGGCGGCTTCGGCGGTCCCGGTGGCGGTGGCGGCTTCGGCGGTCCCGGCCGGCAGGCCGCGGCCAAGGCCCTCGACGTCGCGCTCACCGCGCCCGTCAGCCTCGGCACCATCGTCGGCGCGGTGGCCCTCGCCGTCACCGGCGGTCTGATCGCCGGCGCCTTCGGCGGCTGGCGCGCCTCCCGGCTCCGCCCCGCGGACGCCCTGCGCCGCGTCGAATAGGCCCCAGCCCCCTTCGAGGGGGTGCCCGTTGTCGCCCGCCGTACCGGGCACCCCCTTCACCTCATCCAGGAGTTGCACCATGTACGAACTCAGAGGCGTCACCAAGCGCTATACCCGGGGCAAGGAGACGATCGACGCGCTCGCCGGGGTCGACCTGACCATCGCGGACGGCGACCGGCTCGTCATCCAGGGACCCACCGGTGGCGGAAAATCCACCCTTCTTCAGATGCTCGGCGGTCTCGACCGGCCCACCACGGGCAGCGTCGAACTCGACGGTACGGACATGGCCAAACTGTCCGAGGCGAAGCTCACCAAAGTGCGCAGCGAGAACATCGGATTCGTCTTTCAGAGCTTCAACCTGATTCCCACGCTCACCGCCCAGGAGAACGTGGAGACCGCCCTGGTACCCCTCGGTGTGAAGGTGAAGGAACGGCGGCAACGGGCCGCCGACGCGCTGGAGTCGGTGGGGCTCGCCGAGCGGCTCGGGCATCTGCCCGCCGAGCTCTCCGGTGGCCAGCAGCAGCGTGTCGCCATCGCCCGCGCCCTGGTCAAGCAGCCGAAGGTGCTGCTCGCCGACGAGCCCACCGGCAACCTCGACGAGTCCATGCGCGACGAGATCATGGAGGTGCTCGAGGCCATGTGGAAGGAGCACGGGCTCACTTTCATCATGGTCACGCACGATTCCGCGATCGCGAAGAAGGCCCCGCGCCTCGCGACGATTCGCAAGGGGAAGATCTCGGTCAAGGAAAACGCGGGTGCTTAAAGAAGTGCAAAAGGAGCGTGCGGGAGCTTAGCGGAACAACTCCGTCAACTCTTCACTCTCGCCCCGCTATTGAGAGGGCGATCACCCCCCGGGCATACTTGCGTATTCCGGGGGGTGTACGTGCATGCGTACGAGGCTTCCCCCGACCGGATGAACGGGGATTCGTCCGGACCTGATCTCCAGGGGGAGACTTGCGCAGACAAGTGAAAAGAGCGTGCGCTGCGAGCATCGCCATGGCGGCGTCCGTGGCGCTGGCGGCGGGTATGACCAGCCCGGCGTCGGCGCGGGCGGAGCAGCGCACGGCGGGCGTGTCCGCGGCCGGGAAAGCGGCCGGGATCACGGCCAAGCACCGCATCACCCTGATCACCGGTGACCGGGTGGTCGTCGACGCCAAGGGGCGCGTCGTCGGCTTCGAGCGGGCCAAGGGCCGCGAGCACGTGCCCGTGCAGATCCGCAAGGCCGACGGCCACACCCTGGTGGTGCCGGCCGATGCCCAGGCGCTCATAGCCGGCGGCAAGCTCGACCGGCGGCTCTTCGATGTCACCGAGCTCAACAAGGCGGCGGTCCGCAAGTCCCAGCAGCGGGGCCTGAAGGTGATCGTCGGCTACCGGGGAGCCGCGGCGGCCGCCAAGGCCGACGTCCGCGAGGCCGGCACGCTCCGCAGGAGCCTGAAGGCGCTGAACGCGGACGCGGTGCAGACGCCGCAGAGGGACGCGGCCGAGCTGTGGTCCGCGGTCACCGACGACGGGAAGACGGCCTCCGGCATCGCGCACGTCTGGCTGGACGGCGTCCGCAAGGCGAGCCTCGACAAGTCCGTGCCGCAGATCGGCGCCCCCACGGCATGGGCGGCCGGATACGACGGCAAGGGCGTCAAGATCGCCGTCCTGGACACCGGCGTCGACGCGAGCCACCCGGACCTCAAGACCCAGGTGATCGAGTCCAAGAACTTCTCCTCCGCCGCCGACGCCACCGACCACTTCGGCCACGGCACCCATGTCGCGTCCATCGCGGCGGGCACCGGCGCCAAGTCGGGCGGCAAGTACAAGGGTGTCGCGCCCGGCGCGAAGATCCTGAACGGCAAGGTCCTCGACGACACCGGCAGCGGCGACGACTCGGGCATCCTCGCGGGCATGGAGTGGGCGGCCGAGCAGGGCGCCGACATCGTGAACCTGAGCCTGGGCGGCCAGGACACCCCCGACATCGACCCGTTGGAGGCCGAGGTCAACAAGCTCTCGGCCGAGAAGGGCATCCTCTTCGCGATCGCGGCGGGCAACGAGGGCCCCGAGTCGATCGGCTCGCCCGGCAGCGCGGACGCCGCGCTCACCGTCGGCGCCGTCGACGGCAACGACAAGCTGGCGGACTTCTCCAGCACCGGCCCGCGCGTCGGCGACGGCGCCATCAAGCCGGACGTCACCGCGCCCGGCGTGGACATCACGGCGGCGGCTGCCCCGGGCAGTCTCATCGACCAGGAGGTCGGTGAGAAGCCCGCGGGCTACCTGACCATTTCCGGTACGTCGATGGCGACCCCGCATGTCGCGGGCGCCGCGGCCATCCTCAAGCAGGAACACCCGGACTGGACGTACACCGAGCTCAAGGGTGCGCTGACGGGCTCCGCGAAGGGCGGCAAGTACACGCCGTTCCAGCAGGGTTCGGGCCGGATCGCCGTCGACAAGGCGATCAAGCAGACCGTGATCGCCGACCCGTCGTCGGTGAGCTTCGGCGTCGCGCAGTGGCCGCACACCGACGACACGGCGACGACCAAGCAGCTGACGTACCGCAACCTCGGTACGAAGGACGTCACCCTGACCCTGGCGATCTCCGCGACCAACCCCAAGGGCCAGGCGGCTCCGGCGGGCTTCTTCGCGCTCGGCGCCAAGACGGTCACCGTCCCTGCGGGCGGCAAGGCCGCTGTCGACGTCACCACGAACACGAAGCTCGGCGGCACCCTCGACGGCGCGTACTCGGCGTACGTGTCGGCGAGCGGCGGCGGCCAGGCCGTGCGCACGGCCGTCGCGGTCGAGCGCGAGACGGAGTCGTACGACGTCACCGTCAAGTACGTCAACCGTGCCGGTGAGACGCCCACGCACCTCACCGACCTGGAGGGCTACTCCGGCCTCGGCGAGGCCCGGGACTACACGTCGCAGAGCACGGCCGACACCGCGACCCTGCGTGTTCCCAAGGGCAAGTACGTACTCAACTCCCTCTTCGTGAAGGACCTGGTCGAGGCGAAGGGCGGGGTCGACTGGCTGATCCAGCCCCGGCTGAGCGTCACCAAGAACACCACGCTGACCCTCGACGCCCGTACCGCCAAGGGCGCCGACATCACGGTGCCGGACGCGGGGGCGAAGCCGCTGTCGGCACTCGTCAACTACTTCGACGACGTCACCGGCACCGGCACCGGCATCGGCCTGGGCTCCTTCCAGGACGTGCGTGTGGCGCACGTCGGCCCGGCGGTCTCCTCCGGCCTCTTCCAGAGCTGGTCCGGACAGTGGAGCAAGGGCGCGGGCGCCGAGTACGACACCTTCACCGGTACCAAGACCACCGAGCTCCAGGGCGCGCACGTCAAGCACTACAAGGCGAGCGAGCTGGCCAAGGTGAAGGCGAACCTCGGGGCCGCGGCCTCCGGCAAGACGGGCGCGGTCACCGCGTACGGCTTCCTGCCCGACGACGACAGCATGAGCGTCGGGGTCAGCCAGAAGCTGCCGTCCTCGCGCACGATGTACGTGTCGACCGGTGAGAAGGTCCAGTGGGCGTTCGACTTCGAGCAGGACGCCGGCGTCGACGCCACCGGGACCCCGGTCATCGAGGCCTACTACACGGACGACTACCCGCAGATCCTCAAGGCGGGCAAGAGCTACACGAGGACGTACAACACGGCCGTCTTCGGTCCGAAGATCAACGCGGACTTCGGCGTCTTCCGGGACGGCAACAGCATCGCGGGCTACCTGCCGCTGTTCGCCGACGGGAGCGGTCACCCCGGCTCCTCGCTGTACACCTCGGTGACGACGACGCTGTACCGCAACGGCGCGAAGGTCGGCTCGAACGACGACCCGCTCGTCGGGATGAAGGAGTTCAAGGTCCCGGCCGCCGAGGCCACCTACAAGCTCACGACCTCGGTCAAGCGCACGGTGAAGGTCGCCGCGGCCTCCACACGGATCGATGCGAGCTGGACCTTCAAGTCCAAGAAGGCCGACTTCGCGAAGCTGCCCACCTCCACGGTCCGCTTCAACGCCACCACCGGCCTCGACAGCCGTGTCGCGGCCGGCAAGACGGTCACGATCCCGGTCTCCGTGCAGGGCTCGGCCGCGGGCAAGAACCTCAAGTCGCTGTATGTGTACGTCTCGTACGACTACGGCCAGACCTGGAAGATGCTCAAGGTCGAGAACGGCAAGATCACCGTCAAGAACCCGGCGAAGGGGAAGGGCATCTCCTTCCACGCGAAGATCACCGACAAGCAGGGCAACAAGTCGACGGTCTCGATCTACAACGCGTACTACGGAAAGTGATCCCGTAGCGCGGCCATGTGAAGTGTGCCGATAGCGAACGGCCCGGCGGAAGAGCAGCTTCCGACGGGCCGTCCGTGTTTCCGTGGGCCCATGACCACCCAGACCGTGGAGTACGTCCGGTACCGCATTCCCGCGGAGAAGTCCGCGGAGTTCCTGGCCGCCTACACCCGGGCCGCGGCCCAGCTCGCCGCGTCCCCCAGTTGCGTGGACTACGAGCTGGCGCGCTGCGAGGAGGACTTCGAGCACTTCGTCCTGCGCATCACCTGGACCTCGACCGAGGACCACGTCCAGGGCTTCCGGAAGTCGGAGCTGTTCCCCGGCTTCTACGCCGAGATCCAGCCCTACATCCCCTACATCGAGGAGATGCGCCACTACACGCCGACGGTGGTACGGGGCGTGGGCGCGTCGGTCCCCACCCTCTACGCCTGGGCCGGAGGCGCCGAGGCCTTCGCCCGCCTCACCGGGGCGTTCTACGACAAGGTCCTCAAGGACGACGTCCTCGCACCGGTGTTCCAGGGTCTGGCCCCCGAACACGCGACCCATGTCGCCCTCTGGCTCGGCGAGGTCTTCGGCGGGCCGCCCGCCTACTCCGAGACCCAGGGCGGCCATGGCCACATGGTCGCCAAACACCTCGGCAAGAACATCACCGAGGTGCAGCGCCGCCGGTGGGTCAACCTGCTCCAGGACGCGGCGGACGACGCGGGCCTGCCCACGGACGCCGAGTTCCGCTCCGCCTTCCTCGGCTACGTCGAGTGGGGCACACGCCTGGCCGTCCACTTCTCCGCCCCCGACGCGACCTCTCCGGGGGACCAACCGGTACCGAGGTGGACGTGGGGAGCGGCCCCGCCGTACCAGCCCTGACCGGGGCTTTCAGGGGCGTGGGGAACTGCGCGAGCAACCCCCCGCCCGCCCGCAGGCGAAGAACGTACAACAGGCGAAGAACGTACAAAGAGGGCCGGGGCTACTGGGGCGTCGTCGCGCCCGCGCGGGTCGCGTCCGTGCCCCAGCTGGCCAGCAACCGCAGCGCCTCCGCCGAGGCGGACCCCGGCTCCGCGTGGTAGGTGATCAGCGACTGCTCGTTGTCGTCGGGCAGCCGGAACGACTCGTACTGGAGGGAGAGATCGCCCACCAGCGGATGCCGCAGCCGCTTCACCCCGTGGCTCTTCTCCTTCACGTCGTGTGTGGCCCACAGCCGCCGGAAGTCCTCGCTCTTCACCGAGAGCTCGCCGACCAGCGACGAGAGTCGCGGATCGTCGGGGTGGCAGCCCGCGTCCATGCGCAGCAGGCAGACGATGTCGATCGCCTTCTGCTCCCAGTCCACGAACAGATCGTGGTATTCGGGCTTCAGGAACACCAGCCGCGCCCAGTTCCGCTCCTGCGGTGCCAGCTCCGACCAGTCACCGAACACGGCCGCCGCCATCCGGTTCCAGGCCAGGATGTCCGTACGCCGCCCGCCGATGTACGCGGGGATGCCGTCCATCGAGTCCAGCAGCTGCCGCAGCGCACCCCGTACCTGCTGCGGCCGCGCCGACTGCTTCTTCTTGTGAGCCTTGGGCTTCGCGAGGTGGGTGAGATGCGCGTGCTCGGCATCCGTCAGCCGCAGGGCGCGGGCGATCGCGTCGAGTACCTCCGCCGACACGTTCCGTCCGTTGCCCTGTTCCAGGCGCGTGTAGTACGCCACGGACACCCCGGCCAGCTGCGCCAGCTCCTCGCGCCGCAGCCCGGGAACCCGGCGGTGGCGGCCGAAGTCGGGCAGCCCCACGTCCTCCGGCTTCAGCCGGGCCCGGCGGGTGCGCAGAAACTCGCTGAGCTCGGCACGCCGGTCCAGGGGCGGGGAGGGCTGTTCGTCCATACGTCCAGTATTCACGGTCGTACGCCGGTGAGCCTGACCCCGCCAGTAGTAGGACCAGCGGACGTACGCAAAGCCGTGACCTGGGTGAAGGCTCCGCCGTGAGGCAGGCTGTAGAGCGTGCCCGGCGGAAGGCAGCCGGGCGCACGACCACTCCTTAGGAGAACCCCCGGCATGACCACTGTTGCTGCGTACGCCGCTCCCGCCGCCAAGGCTCCGCTGGAGCGCACCACCATCGAGCGCCGGCCGGTCGGCGAGTTCGATGTCCTGATCGACATCAAGTTCGCCGGTATCTGCCACTCGGACATCCACCAGGCCCGTGAGGGCTGGGGCGAGGCGATCTTCCCGATGGTGCCCGGTCACGAGATCGCCGGCATCGTCGCCGAGGTCGGCTCCGGCGTCACCAAGTTCAAGGTCGGCGACCGCGTGGGCGTCGGCTGTCTGGTCGACTCCTGCCGCGAGTGCGAGAACTGCAAGGCGGGCCTGGAGCAGTACTGCACCGGCAGCGGCGGCGTCGGCACGTACAACGCCCTCGACAAGAACGGCGAGCCGACCTACGGCGGCTACTCCGAGAAGATCGTCGTCGACGAGAACTACACCGTCCGCATCCCCGACGGCATCTCCCTCGACGTGGCCGCGCCGCTGCTCTGCGCCGGCATCACCACGTACTCCCCGCTCAAGCACTGGAACGCCGGCCCCGGCAAGAAGGTCGCGATCCTCGGCATGGGCGGCCTCGGACACATGGGCGTCAAGATCGCGGACGCGCTCGGTGCCGAGGTGACCGTCCTGTCGCAGTCCCTGCGCAAGAAGGACGACGGGCTGAAGCTGGGCGCCGACCACTACTACGCCACCAGCGACCCGAAGACCTTCGAGGAGCTGCGCGGCACCTTCGACCTGATCCTGTCGACCGTGTCCGCCCCGCTGGACCTGGACGCCTACCTGTCCCTGCTGAAGACGGACGGCGCCTTCGTGAACGTGGGCGCTCCGGAGGAGCCCGTCAAGCTCAACCTCTTCTCCGTGATCGGCGGCCGCAAGACCCTCGCCGGTTCCGGTATCGGCGGCATCCAGGAGACCCAGGAGATGCTGGACTTCTGCGCCGAGCACGGCTTCGGTGCCGAGATCGAGCTGATCAGCGCGTCCGAGATCAATGACGCCTACGAGCGGGTGCTGGCGAGCGACGTCCGCTACCGCTTCGTGATCGACACCGCCACCATCTAGTGCCGCATCAGGCAACGTTCGCCCCGTCGCGACGCCCGGCACCTCATCGACTCGTACGACGACGGCTTATCAACTCCTACGACGACGGCTCATCGCCGCTTCGGCACCGGCACCCGCACCAGGTCGTGCGCCACGG
>NZ_JBEYFS010000227.1:0-18990 GCF_040634475.1 Streptomyces sp. NPDC007095 | reverse complement strand
GCCACCTACCCGCGCTGGTACTGGCTGACCTTCAACGCCGGCACCGTCTTCGGCGTCGGATTCTGCACCTGGCTCCAGTTCCAGTCGCTGTACCGGATCAACTCGCTGTGCCTGTGGTGCTCGCTGGCCTGGGTCGCCACGATCATCATGTTCTGGTACGTGACCTCGTCGAACATCCGCAACGACTTCCTGCCCGCCCCGCGCTGGCTGAAGAGCTTCTTCGGCGAGTTCACCTGGGTCCTGCCCGTCGTGCACATCGGGATCATCGGGATGCTGATCCTGACCCGCTGGTGGGACTTCTGGACCAGCTGACAGCCCTGCGTGGATTGTCAGTGGCGTGACATAGGGTTTTGGACGTGGAGCCCGACCTGTTCACCGCCGCAGCCGAAGAACGCCAGGAGAAGGACCCGTCCAGCAGCCCCCTGGCCGTCCGGATGCGCCCGCGTACCCTCGACGAGGTCGTGGGCCAGCAGCATCTGCTGAAGCCTGGCTCACCCCTGCGCAGACTCGTCGGCGAGGGGAACGGCGGCCCGGCCGGACCGTCCTCGGTGATCCTCTGGGGCCCGCCAGGCACCGGCAAGACGACCCTCGCGTACGTCGTCTCCAAGGCCACCAACAAGCGCTTCGTGGAGCTCTCCGCGATCACCGCGGGCGTCAAGGAAGTCCGCGCGGTCATCGACGGCGCCCGCCGCGCCACCGGCGGCTTCGGCAAGGAGACCGTCCTCTTCCTGGACGAGATCCACCGCTTCAGCAAGGCCCAGCAGGACTCCCTGCTCCCGGCCGTCGAGAACCGCTGGGTGACGTTGATCGCCGCCACGACCGAGAACCCGTACTTCTCGGTGATCTCACCGCTCCTGTCACGCTCCCTGCTCCTGACCCTCGAACCGCTCACCGACGAAGACCTGCGCGGCCTGCTGCGCCGGGCACTCACCGACGAGCGCGGCCTCAAGGAGGCCGTCACCCTCCCCGAGGACACCGAGCGGCACCTGCTGCGCATCGCCGGGGGAGACGCCCGCCGCGCCCTGACCGCCCTGGAGGCCGCCGCCGGCGCGGCGCTCGACAAGGGCGAGCAGGAGATCACCCTCCAGACCCTGGAGGAGACCGTCGACCGCGCCGCCGTGACGTACGACCGCGACGGCGACCAGCACTACGACGTGGCGAGCGCCCTCATCAAGTCCATCCGCGGCTCCGACGTGGACGCAGCGCTGCACTACCTGGCCCGGATGATCGAGGCCGGCGAGGACCCCCGCTTCATCGCCCGCCGACTGATGATCTCCGCCAGCGAGGACATCGGCCTCGCCGACCCGAACGCGCTGCCGATAGCGGTGGCCGCCGCCCAGGCCGTCGCCATGATCGGCTTCCCCGAGGCCGCGCTGACCCTCAGCCACGCCACCATCGCCCTCGCCCTGGCCCCGAAGTCCAACGCCGCGACCATGGCCATCGGCGCCGCGATGGAGGACGTACGCAAGGGGCACGCGGGCCCGGTGCCGATGCACCTGCGCGACGGGCACTACAAGGGCGCGGCCAAACTCGGGCACGCCCAGGGGTATGTGTATCCGCACGACCTGCCCGAGGGCATCGCCGCCCAGCAGTACGCCCCGGAAGAGCTCAAGGACCGGGAGTACTACACACCGACCCGGCACGGCGCCGAGGCGCGCTACGCGGACGCGGTGGAGTGGACCAGGAAGCACCTCGGTAGAGGGCGGCCCTGACCACCCTGTAACATGACGCGAAGCGCTGCGTCCCGTGTCCGGCTCCGGTCGGCACCACCAGAACGGGACATCCAGCCGGAGCCCCTGCCGCCACGGAGGGATTCCAGGAGCGTCGCGCACCGTCGAAGGTGTCGCGGGCAGCCCACCACCACCCGGTCTCCGGGAACGGTCGGTGGGCCACTCGCGTGCTGCACGTATGTGCCCAGACCCAGGAGCGGCTGCCCAGCAGGTCCCCCGAGGACCCGCGGGGTTTCCCGGGCTGCGGATTGCGACCTCCCTTAACTCTGGTGAGCCGAAGTCAAGGAAAGAGAAAAAGTGGCGAATCAGTCCCGCCCCAAGGTCAAGAAGTCGCGTGCCCTCGGCATCGCGCTGACCCCGAAGGCCGTCAAGTACTTCGAGGCCCGCCCCTACCCGCCGGGCGAGCACGGCCGCGGCCGCAAGCAGAACTCGGACTACAAGGTCCGTCTGCTCGAGAAGCAGCGTCTGCGCGCGCAGTACGACGTGTCCGAGCGCCAGCTCGTCCGCGCCTACGAGCGTGCCTCCAAGGTCCAGGGCAAGACCGGTGAGGCCCTGATCATCGAGCTGGAGCGTCGTCTCGACGCGCTGGTCCTGCGTTCGGGCATCGCCCGCACGATCTACCAGGCCCGCCAGATGGTCGTTCACGGCCACATCGAGGTCAACGGCCAGAAGGTCGACAAGCCGTCCTTCCGCGTCAAGCCCGACGACGTCGTGATGGTCCGCGAGCGCAGCCGCAGCAAGACGCTGTTCGAGGTCTCCCGCGCCGGTGGCTTCGCCCCCGACGGCGAGACCCCGCGCTACCTCCAGGTGAACCTCCCGGCCCTGGCGTTCCGCCTGGACCGCGAGCCGAACCGCAAGGAGATCCCGGTGATCTGCGACGAGCAGCTCGTCGTCGAGTACTACGCCCGCTGATCGTCTTCCAGCGCACGTAGCACCACCTCCGCGTCAGCCCGTCGTCTCCCCGCCCTTCGAGGTGGGCGAGACGGCGGGCTTCCGCGTGTCCGGGGGAAGCCCGCGCGGCGAGGGCACCGCACCCAGCGGCCGGGGACCGGGCTCCCGCAGCGCCCGCGCCACCGCCGCCTCCCGGCCGAGCCGAGCCCCCGCCCGTACGCACTCCTCGTACCGCTCGTCGCCCAGCCGCCGCCGGGCCCCGGCCTCGCACCGCTCGTGCGGCACGTTGTAGTACGCCGAGCCGAACAGCGGCAGGCCCACCGAGGGCCACAGCCGGGCCGCCGCCCCCTGCAGCACCGCGGCCTCGGCCGCATCACCCTCCGTCTCCGTGACCAGCGCCAGCAGCTCGATCGCGAGGACCGTGCCGAGCAGGTCGTGGAAGGCGTGCCCGGTGTCCAGGCTCTGTTCCAGGAGACCCCGGGCGCGCCCCGGATCGCCCGCGGTCTGCGCCTCGTACGCCAGCACATACAGCGCGTACGCGAGCGCCCAGCGCTCCCCGTGGTCCTCGCAGACCCTGCGGACGTCCTCGCACAGCTTCACCGCGCCCGGCAGGTCGCCCCGGAACGCCAGCGCCATCGCCAGCTCGACCTGGGCCATCAGCACGTTGCTGTTGAGCTCGCCGATCTCGTGGTAGCGGTCGAGCGCAGAGCGCAGCAGGGTCTCCGCGCGTGCCATGTCGTCGCCGACCAGCGCCAGACACCCGGTGCGGTGCTCGGCGTAGGCGATCGCGGTGGGGTTGTCGGTGCGTTCGGCCTCCTCGCGGCACTCCTGGAGCGCGGTGATCGCGGGCACCGTGTCGCCTTGGAGGATCGCCACATAGCCGAGCACCCACAGGGCCTTCAGCCGCGACTGGTCGCGGTCGCTGTCGAGCTCCACCCCGCGCTCCAGCCAGTGCCGCCCCTCCGCAAGCCGGCCGCAGCCGACCCAGTAGAACCACAGGCTGCCGGCGAGGTACTGGCCCAGATGCGTCTCGCCCGGCTCGGTCAGGCAGTACTCCAGGGCGGAGCGCAGATTCGGCAGCTCCGTCTCGACGCGCGCGGCCACCTCACCCTGCCGCGGCGAGAACCAGTCCAGCTCGCACCAGGTGGCCAGGCCCATGTACCAGTCGCGGTGGCGGCGGCGCAGCCGGCTCGCGTCGCCCGCCGCCACCAGCCAGTCCGCGCCGTACGCCCGCACCGTGTCCAGCATCCGGTAGCGCAGGCCGGCCGTCGTCTCCTCGCGCGCCAGCACGGACTGCGCGAGCAGCTCGCCCAGCACGTCGAGGACGTCGTCGGCGTGCAGTCCGTCGCCGCTGCACACGTACTCGGCGGCCTCCAGGTCGAACGGTCCGGCGAACACCGAGAGCCGCGACCACAGCAGCCGCTCCTCGGGCGTGCACAGCTCATGGCTCCAGCCGATCGCCGTCCGCAGCGTCTGGTGGCGTGGCAGGGCATCACGCCCGCCGCCGGTCAGCAGCCGGAAGCGGTCGTCGAGCCGGGACAGCAGCTGCCCGGGGGAGAGGGTGCTCAGCCGGCCCGCGGCCAGCTCGACGGCGAGCGGGATCCCGTCCAGGCATCGGCACAGCTCCAGGACGTCCGCCCGGTCGCCGTCGTCCAGCGTGAACCCGGGCACCCGGGCCGCCGCCCGGTCCGTGAACAGCTCCGCGGCTTCCCCCTCGCGCAGCGGGGCCAGCGGGAACAGCAGCTCGCCCTCGACGTCCAGCGGCCTGCGGCCCACGGCGAGCACCCGCAGCCCCGGCGCATGCCGCAGCAGCTCGCCGACCAGCGCGGCGCACGCGTCCACCAGATGCTCGAACCCGTCCACGACCAACAGGAGTTGACGCTCGGCGAGATGGTCGAGGAGCAGCCTGAGGGGCGGCTTCGACGTCTGGTCCGTCAGCGTGAGGGCCTCCATGAGCGCGTACGCGACGAGATCCGGATCGCGCACGGAGGCCAGCTCCACCCGCCATGATCCGTCACGCGGCCGGGTGTGTGCCGCGGCCCGTGCCGCGAGGCGTGACTTGCCCATGCCGCCCATGCCCGTCACCGTCACCAGCCGGGCCTGCCCAAGCGCCTCCGCCAGCCGTGCGAGTTCGGCGGTGCGCCCCACGAACGCGTTGAGTTCCAGGGGCAGATTGCCGGGTGCGGACCGGTCGGAGCACTCAGAAGCTCGCATGGGACACGGAGCGTACTGACCCGTAAGCGGTCCGTACAGTCGCTTCGCGCAACTCCGGGCCCGGCAGCCGGTAATGCGGTACGGAGCGGCGGCCCCGGCGCGATACGCTCGGGGGACGACTTTTTGATGTTCAGACACGATGTTCAGAGACGATGTCCAGGCACGTACTGGCAGGCACGTACTAGGGAGCGGGTGCGACAGTGTCCGGTGGAGAGGTGGCCGGGATCCTGGTGGCCGTCTTCTGGGCGATCCTGGTCTCCTTCCTCGCCGTCGCACTGGCGAGGCTGGCCCAGACGCTCAGGGCGACCACCAAGCTCGTGGCGGACGTGACCGACCAGGCCGTCCCGCTGCTGGCCGACGCCTCCGCGGCGGTGCGCTCCGCGCAGACCCAGATCGACCGGGTCGACGCCATCGCGTCGGACGTCCAGGAGGTCACCTCGAACGCGTCGGCGCTCTCCACGACCGTCGCGTCCACCTTCGGCGGCCCGCTGGTGAAGGTCGCGGCGTTCGGCTACGGCGTCCGCCGGGCCATCGGCGGCCGCAAGGACAACGTGCCCCCCAAGGCCTCCCGTCGTACCGTGATCGTGGGCCGCACCGTCCCGTCCGCGCGACGGGGAAAGCGGAAGAAGGACTGACGCAGCGATGTTCCGCCGTACGTTCTGGTTCACCGCCGGCGCAGCCGCGGGTGTGTGGGCCACCACCAAGGTCAACCGCAAGCTCAAGCAGCTGACTCCCGAGAGCCTCGCGGCCCAGGCCGCGAACAAGGCGATCGAGGCCGGGCACCGGCTCAAGGACTTCGCGCTCGACGTCCGTGACGGCATGGCCGAGCGGGAGGCCGAACTCGACGAGGCGCTCGGGCTCAATGACCACCCCGAGCTGCCCGGGCCCCGGCGTGTCGCCGCGATCGAGAGCAGTCCGAAACACAGCAAGAACCCGACGTACGTCGAGAGGTCGACGTACTCGTACAACCGGAATGAGGACCACTGATGGAGTCGGCCGAGATTCGCCGCCGCTGGTTGAGCTTCTACGAGGAGCGCGGTCACACTGTCGTTCCCTCGGCGTCGCTCATCGCGGACGACCCGACTCTGCTCCTGGTCCCCGCGGGCATGGTGCCCTTCAAGCCGTACTTCCTCGGTGAGGTCAAGCCGCCGTGGTCGCGCGCCACCAGCGTGCAGAAGTGCGTGCGCACGCCCGACATCGAAGAGGTCGGCAAGACCACCCGGCACGGCACGTTCTTCCAGATGTGCGGCAACTTCTCCTTCGGTGACTACTTCAAGGAAGGCGCGATCACCTACGCCTGGGAGCTGCTCACCTCGCCCCAGGACAAGGGTGGTTACGGGCTCGACCCCGAGCGTCTGTGGATCACGGTCTACCTCGACGACGACGAGGCCGAGTCCATCTGGCGCGACAAGATCGGTGTCCCGGCCGAGCGCATCCAGCGTCTGGGCAAGAAGGACAACTACTGGTCCATGGGCGTCCCCGGCCCCTGCGGCCCGTGTTCCGAGATCAACTACGACCGCGGCCCCGAGTTCGGGGTCGAGGGCGGCCCGGCCGTGAACGACGAGCGGTACGTGGAGATCTGGAACCTGGTCTTCATGCAGTACGAGCGCGGTGAGGGCACCTCGAAGGAGGACTTCGAGATCCTCGGCGAGCTGCCCAGCAAGAACATCGACACCGGCCTCGGCATGGAACGCCTCGCCATGATTCTGCAGGGCGTGCAGAACATGTACGAGATCGACACCTCCATGGCCGTCATCAAGAAGGCCACCGAGCTGACGGGTGTCGAGTACGGCGCCGCCCACGACTCCGACGTCTCGCTGCGCGTGGTCACCGACCACATGCGCACCTCCGTGATGCTCATCGGCGACGGCGTGAGCCCCGGCAACGAGGGCCGCGGCTACGTCCTGCGCCGCATCATGCGCCGCGCCATCCGCAACATGCGGCTGCTCGGCGCCACCGGTCCGGTCGTCAAGGACCTCATCGACGTCGTGATCGAGATGATGGGCCAGCAGTACCCGGAACTGGTCAGCGACCGTCGGCGGATCGAGACCGTGGCCCTCGCCGAGGAGGCGGCCTTCCTCAAGACGCTGAAGGCCGGCACGAACATCCTCGACACGGCCATCTCGGACACCAAGGAGTCCGGCGGCACGGTGCTCGCCGGCGACAAGGCCTTCCTGCTCCATGACACCTGGGGCTTCCCGATCGACCTCACCCTCGAAATGGCCGCCGAGCAGGGCCTTTCGGTGGACGAGGACGGCTTCCGGCGTCTGATGAAGGAGCAGCGGGACAAGGCCAAGGCCGACGCCCAGGCCAAGAAGACGGGCCACGCCGACCTCGGCGCCTACCGTCAGATCGCCGACGCCGCCGGTGAGACCGAGTTCATCGGCTACGACCGGACCGACGGCGAGTCGCGCATCGTCGGCATCCTGGTCGGCGGTGTCTCCTCGCCCGCCGCCACCGAGGGCGACGAGGTCGAGATCGTCCTCGACCGCACCCCGTTCTACGCCGAGGGCGGCGGCCAGATCGGCGACACCGGCCGCATCAAGGTCGACACCGGTGCCGTCATCGAGATCCGTGACTGCCAGAAGCCCGTACCGGGTGTGTACGTCCACAAGGGCGTCGTCCAGGTCGGCGAGGTCACCGTCGGTGCCCAGGCCCAGGCCACCATCGACTCCCGTCGCCGGACGGCCATCGCCCGCGCCCACTCGGCCACGCACCTCACCCACCAGGCCCTGCGCGACGCCCTCGGCCCGACGGCCGCCCAGGCCGGTTCCGAGAACCAGCCCGGCCGCTTCCGCTTCGACTTCGGTTCCCCCTCGGCCGTTCCGACGACCGTCATGACCGACGTCGAGCAGAAGATCAACGAGGTGCTCGCCCGGGACCTGGACGTGCACGCCGAGATCCTGAGCCTCGACGAGGCCAAGAAGCAGGGCGCCATCGCCGAGTTCGGCGAGAAGTACGGCGAGCGCGTCCGCGTCGTGACCATCGGCGACTTCTCCAAGGAGCTGTGCGGCGGCACGCATGTGCACAACACCTCCCAGCTCGGCCTGGTCAAGCTGCTCGGCGAGTCCTCGATCGGCTCCGGCGTACGGCGTATCGAGGCTCTGGTGGGCGTCGACGCCTACAACTTCCTCGCCCGCGAGCACACGGTCGTCGCCCAGCTCCAGGAGCTGATCAAGGGCCGTCCCGAGGAGCTCCCCGAGAAGGTCTCCGCCATGCTCGGCAAGCTGAAGGACGCCGAGAAGGAGATCGAGAAGTTCCGCGCGGAGAAGGTCCTGCAGGCCGCCGCCGGTCTCGTCGAGTCCGCCAAGGACGTCCGCGGTGTGGCTCTGGTCACAGGTCAGGTCCCGGACGGCACGAGCGCCGACGACCTGCGCAAGCTGGTCCTCGACGTGCGCGGCCGCATCCAGGGCGGACGGGCCGCCGTGGTGGCCCTGTTCACCACCGCGGGCGGCAAGCCGCTCACGGTCATCGCCACCAACGAGGCCGCCCGCGAGCGTGGCCTCAAGGCCGGTGACCTGGTCCGTACGGCCGCCAAGACCCTCGGCGGCGGCGGTGGCGGCAAGCCGGACGTCGCCCAGGGCGGCGGCCAGAACCCGGCCGCCATCGGCGAGGCCGCCGACGCGGTCGAGCGGCTCGTCGCCGAGACGGCCAAGTGAGCACGGACGGTCAGCAGAGCGGTGACGGCCGGGGCATGCGCCGCGGCCGCCGGCTCGCGATCGACGTCGGGGACGCCCGGATCGGAGTCGCCTCGTGCGACCCCGACGGGATCCTCGCGACTCCGGTCGAGACCGTGCCGGGGCGTGACGTCCCCGCCGCGCAGCGCCGGTTGAAGCAACTCGTCGAGGAGTACGAGCCGATCGAGGTCGTCGTCGGGCTCCCTCGCTCCCTCAAGGGGGGCGAGGGCCCCGCCGCCGTGAAGGTGCGCGCCTTCGCCCAGGAGCTGGCCCGGGCGATCGCGCCCGTCGGGGTCCGGCTCCTCGACGAGAGGATGACCACAGTGACGGCCAGTCAGGGGCTGCGCGCGTCGGGCGTGAAGTCCAAGAAGGGCAGGTCCGTCATCGATCAGGCGGCCGCTGTCGTCATCCTGCAGCAGGCTCTGGAGTCCGAACGGGCGTCAGGGAACGCACCGGGCGAGGGCGTCGAAGTGGTCATCTGATCGCGATACGGTAACGTTCCGCGCGATGTGGTGGTGTTCGAACAGCCACCGCACAGCGAAGAGGCGGACGGGAGCCGAGCCACCAGCGACAGCAGCCACCGCCTCGCGGCTCTAGGGGATCGATGACTGAGTATGGCCGGGGCGCAGGCTCCGAACCGTGGAATCCGGAGGACCCGTTGTACGGGGACGGCGGATGGGGAGGACAGGCCGTCGACGGCCGGCCTCCCTACGGCGGCCAGCCGCAGCACCACCCGCAGCAGCCGCAGCAGCAGCACCAGCAGTCCCAGTACGGCGAGTGGAGCCCGGACCAGCAGGGCGGCTACAGCCAGGAGCAGCAGTACGGCGCCCAGAACCAGCAGCACTTCGAAGGCCAGGGCCCGCAGCAGTATCACGACCAGGGCCAGCAGCACTTCGATGGCCAGGGCCCGCAGCAGTATCACGACCAGGGCCAGCAGCACTTCCATGGCCAGGGTCGGCAGCAGTATCCGCAGCAGTACCCCGGCCAGGAGCAGCAGCAGTACGTCGATCAGGGCCGGCAGCAGTACAACGGACAGGACCAGCAGCAGTACCACGACGGCGGCTGGGACAACGGGACGCAGCACCAGGCCACCTACGCCGCCGACCCGAACGACCCGTACGGCAACCAGGCCGCCGGGTACACCGGTGAGCAGCCCGACTTCTACGGCACTCCCGACGCGTATCCGCCGCCGGAGCCGCCCGCCCGTCGCCGTGCCGAGCCCGAGCCGCAGATCGACTGGGATCCAGGCCCCGACCAGGGCGAACACGCCTTCTTCGCGGGCGGTGACGACGATGACGACTTCGACGACGACGATCCGAAGGCCGGTCGCGGCGACCGGAAGGGCCGCGGCGGCAAGGGCGAAAAGGGCAAGAAGCGCCGCAGCGGCTGCGCCTGCCTGGTGGTCGTGCTGGTCTTCGGCGGCGGTATCGGCGGAGTCGGATATTACGGGTATCACACCTACCAAAATCGTTTCGGCGCGGCTCCGGACTACGCGGGTGACGGCACGGGCGAGGTGACGGTCGAGATTCCCAAGGGCGCGTTCGGTTATGCGATCGGGCGGGTGCTGAAGGAAGCCGGCGTCGTCAAGAGCGTCGACGCCTTCGTGTCCGCTCAGCAGCAGACCCCCGACGGGGACAAGATCCAGGCGGGCGCGTATGTGCTGAGGAAGAGCATGTCGGCTGCCAGCGCGGTCAAGCTGATGCTCGACCCCAAGAGCCAGAACAACGTGATCGTCGCCCCTGGGCAGCGCAACGTCGTTGTCTACCAGGCGATCGACAAGAAGCTCGACCTCGCGGACGGCACCACCGGGAAGATCGCCAAGAAGGAGTACAAGACCTTCGGACTTCCCAGCTGGGCGAACGACAGCAAGGACATAAAGGATCCGCTGGAAGGATTCCTCTACCCGGCGACCTATCCCGCCGCCAAGGGCATGAAGCCCGAGGCGATCCTGAAGCAGATGGTGACGCAGGCCAAGGAGAGGTACGCGGCCTACAACCTCGTGGCCAAGGCCAAGGAACTGAACCTGGTGAACCCGCTCCAGGTCGTCACGGTCGCGAGCCTCGTCCAGGCCGAGGGCAAGACGCACGACGACTTCCGCAAGATGGCCGAGGTGGTCTACAACCGTCTCAAGTCCACGAACACGGAGACCAACAGGCTGCTCCAGTTCGACTCGACCTTCAATTACCTGAAGGGCCAGAGCAACATCCACATCAGCGAGTCCGAGATCAACAGCAACAAGGACCCGTACAACACCTATACGCGGAAGGGTCTGCCGCCCGGACCGATCGGCAACCCCGGTGACGACGCGATCAAGGCGACGTTGAACCCGACCAGTGACGGCTGGATCTATTTCGTGGCGACCGACGGTCAGAGCAACACCGAATTCGCCAAGACCTATGCGGAATTCCAGAAGCTCAAGGAAAAGTTCAATGAGAGCTCGGGCAACTGACGCCCGAAGGGCCGCGGTACTCGGCTCCCCGGTCGCCCATTCCCTCTCCCCGGTGCTGCACCGCACCGCGTACCGGGAGTTGGGACTCGGCGACTGGTCCTACGACCGTTTCGAGATCGACGAGGAGGCGCTGCCGGGCTTCTTCGGGGACCTCGGTCCCGAGTGGGCGGGCCTGTCGCTGACCATGCCGCTCAAGCGGGCCGTCATCCCGCTGCTCGACGAGGTCAGCGAGACGGCGGCCTCGGTCGAGGCCGTCAACACGGTCGTGTTCACCGAGGACGGCCGTCGCGTCGGCGACAACACCGACATCCCCGGGATGGTCGCCGCGCTGCGCGAGCGCGGGATCGAGCAGGTGGACTCCGCCGCGATCCTCGGCGCGGGTGCCACCGCCTCCTCCGCGCTGGCCGCGCTCGCCCAGATCTGCACCGGCGAGGTCGTCGCCTACGTCCGCAGCGCGGAGCGGGCCGCCGAGATGCGGCGGTGGGGCGAGCGGCTCGACGTGGAGGTCCGTACGCAGGACTGGGCGCAGGCCGCGCAGGCCCTGCGCGCCCCACTCGTGATCGCCACCACCCCGGCGGGTACGACGGACGCCCTGTCCGCCGCGGTCCCGGAACGGCCCGCGACGCTCTTCGACGTGCTGTACGACCCGTGGCCCACCGACCTCGCGGCCCGCTGGTCCGGCTACGGCGGCGCCGTGGTCAGCGGACTCGACCTGCTCGTGCACCAGGCGGTGCTCCAGGTCGAGCAGATGACCGGACGCGCCCCCGCGCCGCTCGACGCCATGCGGAAGGCGGGCGAGCAGGCACTCATGAACCGCCGTTGAGCACGGCCGAATGCGATCTGCGCTGTGACACCGAATGTGGGTCCCAATCCTCAAGGATTGGGACCCGCATTCGGTCGATTTTTAATCAGTACACAGGGGATCCGGTGATTTCCCAGGCGGGCTGCATGCCCTCCCCGTCGTTGTTGATGTCGTAGTTCGCTTTACCGTCCGCGGTGTAGATCCTCGTACCGGAGTGGTATGCGGTTCTGCAGTTGTACGTCCCGCTGTAGTTCTGGTTGATCGCTCCGGTGAGGAAGCAGACGGATGATTCAATATAAGCGTCGTTCTTTTCGAGCCGGCTGATGACTTCGAAGTAGTCGTAGTCGTTGACCAGTCCGTCGCCGTGGGTCCATTCGAAGATCAAGTTCGCGCGGCTGGAGGAACCGCTTCTTTCCACACACGGGGTTATCCAGAGCACGACATTGTCGCCCGGTGTGTCGAACGATTTTCTCTGGGTGGTCCCGCAACTGCGGGAGTCGTATGCGCTGGCCGGGGTGTCGAGTGCGACGATTCCTGCCAGGGCTATCGCACAGGCGATGAGTGCCTGTACGACCTTGCGCGCGAAACCCATTTCCCCTCCTGGGTGATCGGCGATGAATTCGCCCGAAGGTTATCGACTGTCGTGATCAAGGTCAATATGAAGTCAAGTTCTGGTGAAGTTTCGGTGAAGGGTGAAGTTGGAGAGGGTGTGTCTCATTACGCGCGCGATGAGGCGAGATCGCCGATCCTGGGGAGCACTGTCCGTCTGACGGACCTGCCACCGGGTCGGGGCGCGGACGTGGGAGGATCGGAGGTGGCTGGCCGGAGCCGCGCACCCGGTCACGCCGACGACGTACGCGAGGACGCGCGTAGGGCAGTACCAGAGCGCGAGCATGAGGAGCACCGTTGAGCAGGTTGCGCTGGCTGACCGCGGGGGAGTCCCACGGTCCCGCACTTGTCGCGACGCTGGAGGGCCTTCCCGCCGGCGTGCCGATCACCACGGAGATGGTGGCGGACCACCTCGCCCGGCGGCGCCTGGGCTATGGACGCGGTGCCCGGATGAAGTTCGAGCGTGACGAGGTCACCTTCCTGGGCGGTGTCCGGCACGGTCTCACCCTCGGCTCGCCGGTGGCCGTCATGGTCGGCAACACCGAGTGGCCCAAGTGGGAGCAGGTCATGTCGGCCGACCCGGTCGACCCGTCGGTGCTGGCGGAGGTGGCCCGCAACGCGCCGCTGACCCGGCCCCGGCCCGGCCACGCAGACCTCGCGGGTATGCAGAAGTACGGCTTCGACGAGGCCCGGCCGATCCTGGAGCGCGCCTCCGCCCGTGAGACCGCGGCCCGTGTCGCGCTGGGCGCCGTGGCCCGTTCGTACCTGAAGGAGACGGCCGGGATCGAGATCGTCTCGCACGTCGTCGAGCTGGCCGCGGCGAAGGCCCCGTACGGCGTCTACCCCAAGCCCTCGGACGTCGAGAGGCTCGACGCCGACCCCGTGCGCTGCCTCGACGCCGACGCGTCGAAGGCGATGGTCGCGGAGATCGACCAGGCCCACAAGGACGGCGACACCCTCGGCGGCGTCGTCGAGGTGCTCGCGTACGGCGTGCCGGTGGGCCTCGGCTCGCACGTGCACTGGGACCGGCGCCTCGACGCCCGGCTCGCGGCCGCGCTCATGGGCATCCAGGCGATCAAGGGCGTCGAGGTCGGCGACGGCTTCGAACTGGCCCGTGTGCCCGGCTCCAAGGCCCACGACGAGATCGTCCACACCGAGGACGGCATCCGCCGCACCTCCGGCCGCTCCGGCGGCACCGAGGGCGGTCTGACCACCGGCGAGCTGCTGCGCGTGCGCGCCGCGATGAAGCCGATCGCGACTGTGCCGCGCGCGCTGGCCACGATCGACGTGGCGACCGGCGAGGCAGCCAAGGCCCACCACCAGCGCTCCGACGTCTGCGCGGTCCCGGCCGCCGGAATCGTCGCCGAGGCCATGGTCGCCCTCGTCCTCGCGGACGCGGTGGCCGAGAAGTTCGGCGGCGACAGCGTGCCCGAGACGCGGCGCAACGTCGAGTCCTACCTCGAGAACCTGGTCGTGCGGTGACCGCTGGACCACTGGTCGTCCTCGTCGGGCCGATGGGTGTCGGCAAGTCCACCGTCGGCGCGTTGGTCGCAGGCCGGCTCGGCTGCGCCTACCGCGACACGGACGACGACATCGTGGCCGAGCAGGGCCGCACCATCGCCGACATCTTCGTCGACGAGGGCGAGCCGGTCTTCCGCGCCATCGAGAAGAGCGCCGTGCACAAGGCGCTGGCCGAGCACGACGGGGTACTGGCGCTGGGCGGCGGCTCGATCCTCGACGCCGACACCCGCGCGCTGCTCGCCGGGCACCGGGTCGTCTACCTCTCGATGGACGTCGAGGAGGCGGTCCAGCGCACCGGCCTGAACGCGGCCCGTCCGCTGCTCGCCGTCAACCCGCGCCGGCAGTGGCGCGAGCTGATGGAGGCCCGCCGCCATCTGTACACCGAAGTCGCCCGCGCGGTCGTGCCCACCGACGGCCGCACCCCCGAAGAGGTCGCCCAAGCCGTCCTCGACGCACTGGAGTTGAAGGAAGCATGAGCGAGGCAGTGACGCGTATCCAGGTCGGCGGCACCGCGGGCACCGACCCGTACGAGGTCCTGGTCGGCCGTCAACTCCTCGGTGAACTGGGCGCGTTGATCGGCGACAAGGCCCAGCGCGTCGCGATCATCCACCCCGAGGCGCTCGCCGAGACCGGGGACGCGCTCCGCGCCGACCTGGCCGGACAGGGCTTCGAGGCCGTCGCCATCCAGGTGCCCAACGCGGAGGAGGCCAAGACCGCGGAGGTGGCCGCCTACTGCTGGAAGGCGCTCGGCCAGTCCGGCTTCACCCGCACCGACGTCGTCGTCGGCGTGGGCGGCGGCGCCACCACCGACCTCGCCGGGTTCGTCGCGGCGACCTGGCTGCGCGGGGTGCGCTGGATCGCCGTCCCCACCACCGTGCTCGGCATGGTCGACGCGGCGGTCGGCGGCAAGACCGGCATCAACACCGCCGAGGGCAAGAACCTCGTCGGCTCCTTCCACCCGCCCGCGGGCGTGCTCTGCGACCTGGCCGCGCTCGACTCGCTGCCGGTCAACGACTTCGTCTCCGGGCTCGCGGAGATCATCAAGGCCGGCTTCATCGCCGACCCGGTGATCCTGGAGCTCATCGAGTCCGACCCCGAGGCGGCGCGGACGCCCGCGGGCCCGCACACCGCCGAGCTCATCGAGCGCTCCATCAAGGTGAAGGCCGAGGTCGTCTCCGGCGACCTCAAGGAGTCGGGGCTCCGCGAGATCCTCAACTACGGCCACACTCTCGCGCACGCCATCGAGAAGAACGAGCGCTACAAGTGGCGGCACGGCGCGGCCGTCGCCGTCGGCATGCACTTCGCCGCCGAACTCGGCCGACTGGCGGGCCGGCTGGACGACGCGACCGCCGACCGCCACCGCACGATCCTGGAGTCCGTCGGCCTCCCGCTCAGCTACCGCTACGACCAGTGGCCCAAGCTGCTGGAGAACATGAAGGTCGACAAGAAGTCCCGCGGCAACCTGCTGCGCTTCATCGTCCTCGACGGTCTGGCCAAGCCGACCGTCCTGGAGGGCCCCGACCCGGCGGTGCTCCTCGCCGCGTACGGCGAAGTGGGGGAGTAGCTCCCAACGGGCCCCTGCTTGGCCCTGTTTGCCCTCCGTTCATGGGCACTCCCCGGCTTCCCCGGCCGTTCACACAACGACGGCCGGGGAAGGTACCGTTCGGTGGGGTCCCTCCCGCGCCCTTCAGGCTGTGGGGGAGAGCGGGAGGCTCCGCTCGCCGGCGTCAATCGCCTGCCGCGAGCGAATGGGCGAAAAGATCACGAGACGGAGTGGCACCGGATGCAGCACGCAGGGGGGGCTCCGCTGCCGCCGCCCCACCAGCCGGGGCACGGACCGGCCGCCGGCTGGTCGCCGGCCGCACAGCACCCGGGACACCCGGGCGGACCCTCCGGTCCGGCACCCACGAGCCCACCCGCCCCCGGCTTCACCGGTCCGCCGCCGGGACATCCGGCGCCGCCCTCGCACCTGCCGCATCCCGCGCCCCCGCAGCACGCCCCCGCAGCGCCGATCCCCGACACGACGGGGCATGTGCAGCTGCCCCCGGGCGGCCCGGTCGCCATGCCCAGCGCCCCGGGCGCCCCCGACCCCGCGGCGACCACCCTCGCCGTGCTGCTCATCGGGCCCGCGGGTGCGGGCAAGACGAGCGTCGCCAAGTACTGGGCGGACCACCGCCGGGTGCCGACCGCCCACATCAGCCTCGACGACGTACGCGAATGGGTGCGCTCGGGCTTCGCCGATCCGCAGTCGGGGTGGAACGACCATTCGGAGGCGCAGTACCGCCTGGCCCGCCGCACCTGCGGCTTCGCCGCGCGGAACTTCCTGGCGAACGGCATCTCCTGCATCCTCGACGACGCGGTCTTCCCGGACCGCCCGGTCGTCGGCCTCGGCGGCTGGAAGCGACACGTCGGGCCGGGGCTGCTGCCCGTGGTGTTGTTGCCGGGCCTGGAGATAGTCCTGGAGCGCAACGCCGAGCGCTCCGGAAACCGCCGCCTGACCGACGAGGAAGTCGCCCGTATCCACGGCCGGATGGCCGGCTGGTACGGCTCCGGGCTCCCCATCATCGACAACTCCCAGCTCGACGTCCCGTCCACGGCCCGCGTCCTGGACGAGGTCCTGGCCCGCTCCCTCGCGAGCCCACCGCAGTGGTAACCCCGCGGGGCCGGCGGGTACTGCCGGTCGGCCTTGCGCCGATCGCGATCGCGGAACCGGCCCCCTGACCCTCGCCAGCGGTGTCTCCGTCTCACCGCCGACCGCCTACCGCCCATCCGGCCCCGCTGGAACGGCGACATCGCGTCGACGCTCGTAGGCTCGATTTATGTCAGAGGTGTACGCGGCGCGACGCGAGCGGCTTCGGGAGCGCTGTGCGGCGGGCGGCAGCGCGACGGCGCTCGTCACCCGCCCGGCCAACGTGAGGTACCTCGCGGGCGCGGCCCCGCGCGGTGCCGCCCTCCTGCTGGGCAGGAGTGAGGACCTGCTGCTCTGCGGCGCTCCGCCGAGCGGCGAGGCCGTCGAGGGACGTCCCGACGAGGCGCTGCGCGTGCAGGTGCTGCCGCGCGGCGGGGGCGACGCGGCGGTGGCCGCCGCCGACGCCGCCATCGCCCAGGGCGCCGACTCCCTGGCGGTCGAGGAGCACCACCTCACCGTGACCCGGCACCGGGCCATCGGCTCGGTGGCACCCCAGCTGCGCCTCGCCGACCTGGGCGGTGCGGTGGAGCAGCTGCGGGTGATCAAGGACGAGGAGGAGATCTCCTGTCTGCGGATCGGCGCCGAGATCGCCGACCAGGCGCTCGGGGAGCTCCTCGAATCGATTCTCGTCGGCCGCACCGAGCGGCATCTCGCCCTGGAGCTGGAGCGCCGGCTCGTCGACCACGGCGCCGACGGCCCCGCCTTCGCGACCTCCGTCGGCACCGGCCCGAACTCCGGGCGGCGCGGGCACCGGCCCACCGACCGGCGGGTCGAGGAGGGAGATTTCCTTTCCGTCTGCCTCGGCGCGACCTACCGCGGCTACCGCTGCGAAATCGGCCGCACCTTTGTGATCGGTACCTCGCCCGCCGACTGGCAGATCGACCTGTACGACCTCGTCTTCGCCGCCCAGCGGGCCGGACGCGAGGCGCTGGTACCCGGCGCCGCCTACCGTGACGTGGACCGGGCCGCACGCCAGGTGCTCGGCTCCGCGGGCCACACGGAGGGCCTTCCTCCGCTGACCGGGCACGGTGTGGGGCTCGAAATCGACGAGGACCCGCAGCTCGCCCCCGCGGCCATGGGTAAACTGGACACTTGCGTGCCGGTCACCGTCGAACCGGGGGTCCACCTCCCGGGCCGGGGCGGTGTCAGGATCGATGACACGCTCGTCGTACGCCCCGAGGCGGACGGCGGACCCGAGCTACTCACCATCACGACCAAGGAACTGCTCGCGCTCTAGCCAATCGCTACGCGCGTGTCCCGGGGTCGTCCACGTCAGTCCAGGAGATTCCGCAACCGTGGCTTCCACGAACGACCTCAAGAACGGCCTGGTGCTCAAGCTCGACGGAGGCCAGCTCTGGTCCGTCGTCGAGTTCCAGCACGTCAAGCCCGGCAAGGGCCCGGCCTTCGTGCGCACCAAGCTGAAGAACGTGCTCTCCGGCAAGGTCGTCGACAAGACGTTCAACGCCGGCGTCAAGGTCGAGACGGCCACGATCGACAAGCGCGACATGCAGTTCTCGTACATGGACGGCGAGTACTTCGTCTTCATGGACATGGACACGTACGACCAGCTCATGGTCGACCGCAAGTCCGTCGGCGACGCCGCCAACTTCCTGATCGAGGGCTTCACCGCCACCGTCGCGCAGCACGAGGGCGAGGTGCTCTTCGTCGAGCTGCCGGCCGCCGTCGAGCTCGTCATCCAGGAGACCGAGCCGGGTGTCCAGGGCGACCGCTCCACCGGTGGCACCAAGCCCGCCACCCTGGAGACCGGTCACCAGATCCAGGTCCCGCTCTTCATCACCACCGGTGAGAAGATCAAGGTCGACACCCGCACGAGCGACTACCTCGGCCGGGTGAACAGCTAACCGTGGCTGCCCGCAACACGGCCCGCAAGCGCGCCTTCCAGATCCTCTTCGAGGGCGACCAGCGCGGCGTGGACGTCCTGACGGTCCTCGCGGACTGGATCCGGCACTCCCGGAGCGACACCCGGCAGCCGCCGGTCAGCGAGTACACGATGGAGTTGGTCGAGGGCTACGCCACCAAGGCGAAGCGGATCGACGAGCTCATCGCGACGTACGCCGTCGACTGGACGCTGGACAGGATGCCGGTCGTCGACCGCAACATCCTGCGCCTCGGCGCCTACGAGCTGATCTGGGTCGACGGGACCCCCGACGCCGTCGTCCTCGACGAGGCGGTGCAGTTGGCCAAGGAGTTCTCCACGGACGAGTCGCCCTCGTTCGTGAACGGCCTGCTGGGCCGGCTGAAGAACCTGAAGCCGTCGCTGCGCCGCGACGAGGCCTAGCGCGTACGGCGCCCGTGGTCCGTACGCGCCCGTGGACGACGTACGAAAACGCCGGAGGGCCCGCGTCCATGAGGCTCCCGAGGCCCGCAGAAAGCCGCCGGGGTGGCCG
>NZ_JBEYFS010000226.1:0-19280 GCF_040634475.1 Streptomyces sp. NPDC007095 | reverse complement strand
GCCCAACCACCGTGGCCATCACCCTCGTTGGCGCCACTAAACCCAGACGGGTCAAACGCACATCAAAGCACTAAGTTACCGGTATTGAGGCTAGGGCCTGTTCTGAGTTGCGATCACGGGATCGGTCATTCCCGCATCTAGAGGGTGCCGGCTGCGGTAAACCGGTCGCGTGACTCGTGGTGATCTGAGCGATGGCGAGTGGGAGTTGGTCGAGCCGCACCCGCCGTTGGGGGCGTTTCGGACCGATCCATGACCTGCGCCGCTACTTCAATGCGGTGATGTGGAGGTTCCGTACCGGTAGCCCCTGGCGGGATGTGCCGGAGAGCTACGGCTCATGGTCGACGGTCTACGACCGGTTTCGGGTATGGGCGCGTGACGGGGTCTTCCAGGCCCTCATGGAGGCGATGATCGCCGAGGCGGCGGCCCGCGATGACGTCGACCTCAGCCTGGTGAGTGTGGACTCGACCGTCGCCCGCGCACATCACCATGCGGCGGGCATGGTGGTCGACCCGGAGCTCCTCGAAGACCTGGAGAAGGCCATGGCGGAGGAAAAAGGGGCTACAGCAAAGGGGCAAAACGACCCCGTAGGCGAGGGGCCCGGAGGCCGGGAGGACCCCGAGCGGAGAATCCCCCTCCTTCAGGAGGGGGAGAAGTCAACCACGGATCTTCACGGTCACGCTGTATCGGCCCTCATCGCCGACGCAGCGCCGGGCCTCGCCGCAACTGGTGCGGTGGGCTGTGATGTCTGCTGAGCCGGGCCGGACGGCGTGCAGGGCGAGTTCGACGGTGCCGCAGCCGGCGCCTGGGGCACAGGTGTGGGCTGGTGTGACCCGCGAGGTGTCGGCGGCGGCCAGGACATCCGGTGTTCTGCTGGTGAGGTCGGACCAGTATGTGCTGTGCAGTGTGATCACCACCGAGGTGCCCACCGTGGCGGAGACGGTGGTGTGGTTCGCGCGCTCGTCCAGCCGGAGGTGTGTGGGCGTTGGCGTGGTCGGCGCGACAGGCTGCGCGGCGTCGGCGCCGCAGGCCGAGGTGGCGGCGAGAGCCAGGCATGCGGCGAAGCGGAGTGCAGAGTGGGTGCGCGGGAGCGCCATGAACGGGACCTTTCCAGGCAGTTTGTGCCGATGAGACGGTTCCGCCCCGGCAGTGGTTCCCTGCCGGGGCGGAACGTGTCGTGCTGTGCCCAGGGAGTCCTGGTGGGGTCAGGAGGCGTTGAGGGCGGTGTCGTCGACCACGAAGCTGGTCTGGAGGCTGGAGTCCTCGGTGCCGGTGAACTTCAGGGTCACCGTCTGACCGGCGTAGCTGGACAGGTTGAAGGACTTGAGTGCATAGCCACTCGCTGCGTTCAGGTTGGAATAGGTGGCCAGGGTGGCGGAGCCGACCTGGACGGTCAGCGTGTCGTAGGCGGTGGTCGTGGTGGTCTCGGCGGTGTCGATGTGCAGGTAGAAGGAGAAGGTGGCGCTGCATCCGGACGGGATGGTCACCGACTGGGAGAGGGTGTCGGTGTGGGCGCTGCCGTAACCGTCCATCCAGGCCTTCCAGCTGCCTGAGTGGGCGGGCTCACCGGCGGCGTTGTCGATCACGCCGGTGCTGGCCGTCCAGGGCGCGGCGGTGCCGGTCTCGAAGCCGGGGTTGCCGAGCTTCTGGCCCGGGCTGGAGCAGCCGCCGCCGGTGGTGCTGATGGTCCAGGTGAACGAGGTGCTGCCGGAGGCGTTCGTGCTGTCCTTGGCGGTGACCGTGACGGAGGAGGTGCCGGCCGTGGTCGGGGTGCCGGTGATCTTGCCGCTGGAGGAGATGCTGAGCCCCGCCGGCAGTCCGGTCGCCGTGTAGGTGAGGGTCTGGCTCGTGTCGGAGTCGGAGCCCGTCATCTGCAGGGACACGGCGGTGCCCACGGTGCCGCTCTGGTTGCCGGGGTTGTTCACGGTGACCGTGTTGCCCGTGGTGCCGCCGACGATCGCGTGCGAAATGGCGCACGCGTTGGTGTCGTTGGACCAGCTGGCCTGCTCGGCGAAGGTGCCGGTGCCCATCGTGATGTTGGCCGCTCCGCCCGTCTGGCCCGGAGCGATCCAGGCGCATTCGTCGGAGTTCTCCTGGCCGTCGAACGAGCTGCCGGTGTGGTTGGTCCAGCCGCCGGCCGGGTTCTGGTCCGACATCATCTCGTGCCACTCGTGGCCGAGCGTCATGGTCCAGCCGTCGAGGGTGCCGGGGGAGTTGACGAACCCGACACCGCAGCCCGAGCCCGAGTCGATGTTGTAGGGCTGGTTGCTGAAGGCGACGTCGCCGACGGTGGAGGAGACCGCACCGCCGGTCAGCGTGGTGTCACCGTTCCAGTCGTGCCACGCGCAGTACTGCCCCTGGTAGTTGTCCGGGTTGGTGCCGTGGGGCGACAGGATCACGTAGTACGCGTCGCGGTTCGACGCGGCCGTGGTGTTGCCGAAGTGACTGGCCGCCTTCACGGCCTCGGCGCCGAGCTGGTGCCCGGTGGCGGCACTGGGTGACGCCCCTGAGTTGTCGTACCAGGTACCGGCCAGCACGCCGCCGCTCTGGTAGGGGACGAAGTTGGCGTTCGCCGGGCAACTGGTCGCGCCGGTCGTCACGTTCGGACCGTCGCACCACTGGGTCAGGTCGGCCGACCAGCGCTCGTTACCGGTGCCTATGTCCTTGAACATCTCCTGGGCGACGGGCGCGGCGCCCGCCGAGTCGCCGGAGAAGGTCAGGTCCCCGCTGCCGTTGGTGCTCTGCGTACCCCACTGGGTGCCGTAGAAGACCAGGTAGACCTTCGAGTGGCCGCTCTGGACACCGATACCGTCGACGCCGCCGCCGTAGGACAGCGTCTCCGGCCCGGTCGCGACGCTCGCGGACTTCTGGGAGGCCGCCCATGCCTTCATCTTGGCATGCTGCTCGAGGTTCGGCAGTGCGCCGTGCCGGTACGGGTGCTGGTACGCGGGGCTGTAGGGGTTGGCGACGGAGCCGCTCGACGCCTGTGACGCGGCCGGTGCGGCCACCGCCTGGGGTGCGACGGCCAGCATGCCGCCGGCTATCAGGGCTGCGGCCGACGTCAGCGCGGCGGCCCCGCGGCGGGTGAACCGCCGGAGCGGGTTGGGTCTCGTGTGGTCCGGGTTCTGCGATCGCAAGGGACTGCCTTCCTGGGGAGTTGGTGCCCTACGACAGGAAGTCCCTCTATGTCAAGACCATGACAAAGCAGCCATACTTCGACAGGCCACGGGTCAACTGCTGCCGGGGGGCTTCAAGTAGCGCACATTCTTCGGTGTGAGCTGCCACCCCGGTAAGTGGTGGCTCCCGCGATGCTACTGAGTGCCCACCTCGACTGACTATCAGTCAATGGCAAAGCCTTTGCCTCGGTAAGCAATACGGCAGAGTCCCAACCGCGATGAATCCAGACAGAGTTGATGTCGTCCGTCCCCCGACCAGGAGGACGGAGCGGATCGGCTATAGCGTGTGATGCCATGGACGTGGACGACGGATCGGTCAGTGACCTCACAGCACTGGGCCTGGCACGCTACGAGGCGCGGGTCTACCTAGCGCTGGTCAGGCGCGAGTCGTACACCGCCGCCGAGGTGGCGCGTGAGGCGGATGTGCCCCGTCAGCGCGTCTACGACGTATTGGACGCCCTGGTGCGGCGTCGGCTCGCCACCATCCGCCCGGGCCGGGTGGCCACGTTCTCCGCGGTCGCACCCGAGCTCGCCACCGCCCGGCTCATGGCGCTGCAACGCGAATCCCTCGAACGGCTCGAGCAAGTGTCTTCGACACTGGTCACTGCCCTGCTGCCCGTCTGGTCCGACGGGCGCACCAAGACCGACCCGCTCGACTACATCGAGGTGCTGCGCGATCCCAAGGCCATCGCCGAACGATTCGCCGACATCCAGGAACAGGCCGGACGCGAACTGCTGAGCTTCTCCCAACGGCCCTTCCTCGCCCCGGTCGCCAACACCGAGGGGATCGCGACGGTGCGCCGACTGCGCAGGGCAGGTGGCCGGGCCCGGGCCATCTACACCCATGACGCGCTCAACGACGCCGAAGTACTGGAGCACGTACGCTGTTTCAGCGAAGCCGGGGAGGAGGCGCGGTTCATCGCCGAGCTGCCGCTTAAGCTGATCATTGCCGACGCTTCGCTCGTGCTCTGTGACATGCCGGACCCGGTTGCCGGCACCGGCGCCACCACCGCGCTCTACATCGAACACCCGGCGCTCGCCAACTGCTTGCAACTGGCTTTCCAGAGCGTCTGGGACCGCGCCGATCCGACGAACACTGCGCGCGGAGTCCAGACGAGCCAATCCGAATGCTGACGGTGTGTCCGGGAACGCAGACAGGGCGTCCAAGATGCTGTCGCAGAACCTCAAGGCGCTGGTGGGCTTCGGCCTTGTGGAGCGGACCGTGGCGCCCACCGCCCCGCCCCAGGTCACCTACGAACTGACCGAGCCGGGCACGGATCTGACCGGTCCGCTGACCACCCTCATCCACTGGGTCGGCACACATGCGGACCAGCTGCTGAACGCACAGGCCGGGACCGCGGAATCCGCAGCCCGACCGATGCCGCCGCCTAGCGGTGGTTTGTTGACGTCCAGCAACGTGACGTGGTGTCAGCTGGTGCGGGCGTCGTACTCCTCGCGGGCGGCGAGGACCTCCGTCGTGTGCCGCAGCGACCATTCCTTGAGCGCCTTCAGGGGCTCCCGGAGTGTCTCGCCCAGCGGCGTCAGCGCGTACTCCACCCGCACCGGCACCGCCGGGTAAATCGTTCGCAGGACCAGACCGTCGCGTTCGAGGGCACGCAGCGTCTGGGTGAGCATCTTCTCGCTCACCCCCGACAACCGCGTGCGCAGCTGGGTGAACCGGCACACCCCGTGCTCGCCAAGCTCGCCCAGCACGAGGATCGACCATTTGTCGCCGATCCGGTCGAGCAGGTCCCGTGACGGGCAGCCGCGCGCGTACGGGTCCCACGACGGTGTCGCCTCGGTCACAGCCTTGACGGTTGCCACAGCACTCACCTCATTGCTTTCCGACAGGTGGCTACCTTACCGAAAGGTGGCTACTTTCTGATGGTAAGTCACGAGTTCATAGTGGACCCCGTGCCGCGGAAGGCCGCGGCGGAAATGGGGATCGTCAATGTCAGTCGTTGTCACCGGAGCCACTGGTCAGCTGGGCAGGCTCGCCGTCGAGGCGTTGCTGCGGCGCGGAGTTCCCGCCTCGGAGATCGTCGCGACCGGCCGGGACATCGCCGGGATCAAGGACCTGGCCGACCGCGGTGTCGTGGCGCGCCGGGCCGACTTCACCGACCCGGACAGCCTCGCCGCGGCCTTCGCGGGAGCCGACAAGCTGCTGCTGATCTCGGCCTCGATCCCCGTGGACGAGCGCCTCGCCAACCATCGGCGTGCCATCGACGCGGCGCTGGCCGCGGGTGTGTCACTGGTGGCGTACACGAGCATGGCGCACGCCGACACAGCCACCACGATCCTCGCCGCCACCCATCGCGCCACCGAGGAGTACCTGCGTGAGCACGACGTCCCCAGCGTGCTGCTGCGCAACAGCTGGTACCTGGAGAACTACACCGCTCAGCTGCCCTTGGTCCTCCAGCACGGCGCTGTCATCGGGGCCGCGGGCGAGGGAAGGGTCAGCGCCGCCTCCCGCGCCGACTACGCCGAGGCCGCCACGGCCGTGCTGACGACCGAAGGCCACACCGGCGCGGTGTACGAGCTGGGCGGCGACGAGGCCTTCACCCTGGCCGAGCTCGCCGCGACGGTCTCGGCCGCCACCGGGAAGCCAATCGCCTACACCGATCTAGCGGCGGAGAAGCTCGCCGAGGCGCTGAGCGGCGCGGGCCTGCCCACCGCGCTGGCGGACGTCCTCGCCGACGCCGACCTCGGCCTGGGCCGCGGCGAGCTGTTCACCGGCTCCGGCGACCTGAGCCGCCTGATCGGACGGCCGACCACGTCCCTGGCCGACGCGGTCGCCCACGCGCTGCGCTGACACAGGTTCCCGGCAGCGGACGCCACCACCGCACACCCGGGCGGTGTTCACCACCCCCCGGCCCCCGGACCAGGTTCCGGGGCCGGGGCGGCGGCGAAGGGGGTAATCCCGGCCTGTGGTCCCCGACCCGCGCGGGCCGCCATGGCGAAGCACCCACCGCATCACCCCTCGATACGGCGTTCGCCGCGAGGGTCTATCAAGAATGGCTCTTACAAGATTTTCGTAGCCGGTGATCGTTTCAACTTGCCTGTGGCGTCGGCTGGTTGACGGTGTCAGGCTGGCTGTGTGTCTTGTCGCGGTGGGGGACCTGCTACCGAATCTGGCCGCGGTGCAGGCCGAGCGCGTGGAGGCCAACGGGAACTTGCTGCGGATCACTGCCCGGACCAGGGATGACACCCCGGCAGCATGTCCGGGGTGCGGACAGGCATCGGACTGGGTGCATTCGCGTTACGTGCGGCATGTCGCGGATGAGGCGGTGGGCGGGCGCTCGGTCGTGATCGACTTATCGGTGCGCCGCCTGTACTGCGAGAACTCCGCCTGCGAGAAGACCACCTTCGTCGAGCAGGTCGCGGGGCTGACCCGACGTTACCAGCGCCGCACTCCAGCCCTGCAGAAGGTGGTCGACGCGGTCGCCGTGGCGCTGGCCGGATCGGCCGAAGCCCGCCTGCTGGGCGTGCTGCACCACGTCCTGTCCTGGGCGAGCGTGCTGAACTGCCTGATGCGCATAACGGTGCCTGCCCGATCGGCTCCGCGGGTCCTGGGCATCGACGAGTTCGCCCTGCGCAAGGGGCACCGCTACGCCACCATCCTGATCGACGCCGAGACCGGCGAGCGTGTCGAGGTACTGCCGGACCGGAAGACACAGACGGTCATCGCCTGGCTGAAGGCCCACCCCGGCATCGAGGTGGTCTGCCGGGACGGGGCCGGGGGCTTCGCCCAGGCCACCACCGACGCCGACCCCACGATCGTGCAGGTCTACGACCGCTGGCACCTGTGGCACGGCCTGGCCGAGGCAGTGCTGAAGGAAGTCGGCGCCCACAGCGCCTGCTGGGCCAAGACCGGCCCGCCGCTACGGGAGGGCACGCGTGCGCAGACCACACGCGAGCGGTGGCAGCAGGTCCACCAGCTGCTGGACGCCGGCGTCGGCCTGCTGGAATGCTCCCGCCCACTGGACCTCTCCCTGAACACCGTCAAGCGCTACGCCCGCCACAGCGAGCCCGAACGCATGGTCCGGGCACCGCAGTACCGGCCCACCTTGGTCGACCCCTACCGCGACCACCTGCGCCGGCGTCGAAGCGAGGACCCCGCGGTGCCCGTCACCCACCTCCTGCGCGAGATCAAGGAGCTGGGCTACACCGGCAGCACGAACCTCCTGGTCCGCTACATCACCCAAGGGCGGGTCGAGGCCGACCACGCCACCCTCTCCCCGCGCCGGGTCGCCCGGCTCCTGCTCACCGACCCCGCCCACCTGCGTGAAGACAAGCCGCTGCTGCGTGACCAGCTCACCGGAGCCTGATCGGAGATGACCGCCCTGGCCACCTCGGTGCGCGACTTCGCCACTCTGCTAACTCCAGACAAGGCCAACGCCGTGGCGCTGACCGGCTGGATCGCCCAGGTCCAGGCAGCGGACCTGCCCTTCATGCATTCTTACGCCACCGGCCTCGAGCGCAACCGCGCGGCCGTCGACGCCGCCCTGACTCTGCCCTGGCACAACGGCCGTACCGAGGGCGTCAACAACAAGATCAAGCTGATCAAGCGGCAGACATACGGCCGCGCCGGACACCCCCTCCTGCGCCAGCGCATCCTGCCCAGCTGACCTCATGGCGATCACCGGCTACGAAAATCTTGTAAGAGCCGCCCGAGTGACCAACCCCCTTTCGGACTCCGGGAGTTCGGCTCGGTCGGCGTCGTACGCGGCGTCCACCATGTGATGACCAGCAACCGGTCCCGCGGGGCCCGGAAGGTCCCGCGGCGCAGGGACGGGGCGGGCAGCTCCTGCGTGCGATCCTCGACGCCATCCAAGACCTACTGAACTGCTGGACCGGCACCTGCACCACCTGCCACCGCCCCCTGCCCAGAACGTCCACCACCAGCCCAAATCCAAGAGCCAGAGCAACTTAACGGAGTCCTACTAGCCCGGTCCCGTAACGCTCTGGCGGAGCCGGGCTACTTGCTGCGCGAGCGCAGTCCGAAGACCGCTTGGCGCAGGGTCGGGTACTGCTGGCGCAGGTCGGTGCGGCAGGAGGGGCAGTGCCGGCCGTCCTCCGGCGAGGCGAACTCAAGGTTGTAGCCGAGCGGGCCGGTGATCGGCCCTTTGCACCGCTCACACGGCGCGGCCTCGGGGGCAGGCTCGGGATCCGGGTCAGGTTCTGGAGCCCAGCGTTCCCTATCCGCCGCCCACTCCTGGTGTTGCCTCTCGCGCTCTTCGTCGCGTTGGCGGTGGCGTTGCTCGTCGCGGGCGTACCAGGCGTCATGGTCCGCGGGGTTGGCGAGGGCGTCGGGGAGGTTTTCCCACTGGCCGTGTCCGCATCGCCACCACACCGCAGTCCGGGGGCCGCTGGTCTGGAGGCGGTCGAGGGTGGTGAAGAGGAGGGGGATGGCGTCGGCGTAGTCGTAGTAGCCGTCCCGTTCTTCAGTGCCGTACCCGCCACCGGCGCCGTGGTAGCTGCCGTACCAGACGGGACGCGTGAGCTCCATGACGGTGTTCATGCGGTTCTTCAGAGCCTGCGGGCCGGTCCGGGTGCCGGGGTTGAAGACGACCACGACCGGCGGGTGTCCCTCCCGGCCGGTCGACGGGTACGGGGTGCGCCACACCGGGCTCTCGCTGCCGAGCGGGTTCTTGGACTTCAGACGGAAGTAGCGCAGGTACTTCTCGAACTTGGCCGCGAGGGTGTCGGCGGACTCGGTGCAGTTGTCGACCTCCACGAACAACACCGGCAGCCCCGCCTCCGGCGCCTGGAGCACCGCGTCCGCGCGGACCCCGGCCCGGTTGCCCCTACTGGTGGGGAGATTGAGCGGGACCTCGGTCGACCAGGAACCGATCCAGCCCATCCCCGGCGCCTCCAGCACGAGCCCCAGGGCCGGCTCCTGCTCCGTGGCTGTCGGCGTTGGTGCGGGCTGCTGGCGCGGCACGGGCCGGGTCGCTGCGGCGGGCGTGCGGGTGATAGCGATGACCGTCTCGTTGACCGCCATCGCGTGCGGGGCACCCGAACGGGCCGCACCACGCGCGGTCCCGCCCATCTCCCCCGCCGGCCTGCCCAACACTTCCGCTGCCGCGTCCAGCCCGAGCGGCGTCAGGCTCCAGAGCTTGTTGCCGTCCCTCGCGCTGCCCTCTGAGACCGCGAGACCATGCCGCGCCAGCTCCAACGCCGCGTTCCGGAAGCCCTTGTTGTCCTTGTGGCCCGGCGCCATCAGCCGGTGCATCTGGTCCGCCGTCGCGAGCTTCAGCACCCCGAGCGCGGCCAGCACGTGTGCGCGCACCGCGCTCGTGGACCCGTGGGGAAGTGCCGGTAGATCGTGCCCACACCGACGCCCGCCTTGGCTGCGATCGGGCGTACCGGCGCGTCCACTCCGTCCATGACGAACACCGACGCCGCGGCATCGAGCAGCGCCTTCTCGTTCCGCCGGGCGTCCGCGCGCTTGGCCGAGTTCGGGGTCGCCGACGACGGCTGGTCACCTTCACTCACGGGTGCTCCTGTCCCACGACTGCACTTGCTAAGCGGAACGCTGTTCCGTATATTCGGAACAACGTTCCGCTTAGGAGTCTATCCGGTGGGTCACGTCGTCAGAATCTGCGCCGCCGACGCATCCCTATGGATCCGGCGCTCATCGCAAGCGAAAGGCAGTCTCACATGCCCGCATCCGAAACGGTCGCCCAGAGCACCGTTCCCGCTTTGACCTCGGCGATCATCAGCGTCAAGCCGGTCGTCCTGCCCGCGCCGGAGCGCGGCGACGACCTGCAGGTACGTGTGTCGGCGCCGGTCACCGGCACTGACCTACCGATCGTCGTCCTCGCCCATGGCTTCGGCCTGTCGATGTCCTCGTACGACCCGCTGGTCGATTTCTGGGCCGCCAACGGCTTCGTCGTCATACAGCCCACATTCCTCGATTCGCTCACCCTCGACATCGCCCCCACCGACCCGCGCTACCCCGACATCTGGCGCATCCGGGCCCAGGACGTCGAACACGTACTCGACGAACTCGACCAGATCGTTGCCGCAGTCCCAGGGCTCAGCGGCCGCATCGACCGCAGCCGCATTGCCGTCGCCGGACATTCCTGGGGCGGACAGACCGTCAGCATGCTTCTCGGCGCCCGCGTTGTCGGTGCTGACAGGCAGCTCGGGCCCGACAAGACCGACACTCGCGTGAAAGCCGGCGTGCTACTCGCCACGACAGGCATCGGCGGCGACACCTTGACGCCGTTCGCCGCGGAGAACTTCTCCTTCATGAACCCCGACTTCGACCGCCTGACCACGCCGACCCTCGCAATCGCGGGCGACCACGACCAGTCGCTGCTCTCGACCCGCGGCCCCGACTGGTTCACCGACGTGTACCAGTACAGCCCTGGGGCTCAGAGCCTGCTCACCGTGTTCGGGGCCGAGCACTCGCTCGGTGGGATCCACGCCTACAACGCCAAGGACACCACGGACGAGAGCCCCGAGCGCGTCGCTCTGATCCGGAAGGCTTCGTGGGCCTACCTCCGCAGCGCCCTCGGGATCGACGACACAGCGTGGAAGGAGACCCAGACCACGCTCGCGGAGGCTCCCGAACCGAGCGGACGCATCGACAACAAGTAAGACCATCACCGGCGCAGGCCGCCGCGGACGACCGTAGCGGCGGCCTGCGCCATCCGCCTGATCTCGTGGGGGTACCGTCAATCACGGCTGCGGCGCCCCGGTGATCCCGTCCGCGCACACACGGACCCCTCTCCGATAGGGGCCGTGCGACAAGGACCGCTCACTCCCGCAGGCACGGCAGCCATTGTGCCGGCGGAGTAACTCCCAAGCAAAACTGGGTATTTAGGCGAAGTTGGCCCACGCTCTGGTAAGGAAAAGGTGTAGGTAACCGGAAGTTCACCGTTCACGTCTACCCGCATAGACCCGGCCGGTGGTGTCATTCCGTCAGCCGCCCGGAACCTCGCCTCCGGGCCAAAAGCGGGAGACCCCCAAATGCGACCTCTGCGCCGCGTCACCGCCACCACCACCGCCCTCGGCATGGCCGCCGCCGGCCTCATCATCGCGGTGAGCGGCACCGCGCACGCTTCCACCTGTTCCCAGTCGTACCTGCCGCTGCCCGACTCGTCCTGCACGCCCGGCTCGTACAACCCCGACGTCACCCAGTCGAACATCCACAGCACCATCTGCGTGTCCGGCTGGACCGACACCGTCCGGCCCCCCACGTCCTACACCAACCCGCTCAAGGCGCAGGGCATCATCGACTACGGGTACTCCGACACCAACATGTCGGACTACGAGGAGGACCACCTCGTGCCGCTGGAGCTCGGCGGTGCGCCCCGTGACCCCGGCAACCTGTGGCCCGAGCCGCACTACGGCACGAAGACCGCCTACACCAAGGACGGCACCGAGACGAAACTGAAGAACGCCGTCTGCAACGGCACCATCACCCTGTCCGCCGCCCGCAGCGCCATCAAAAACAACTGGACCACCGCACTCCAGGTCACCGGCATCGGCTGACCTCCAGTGAGGCCGTAGGCCGCGCCGCGTGATGGGATCCAGAGGGGAACGGCCGCGCCCACGCGGCGCGGGAGCCCAGCAGCTCTGCCCCAGGAGCGCGGCGCGAGCGGCCAGGGTCTGCAGGAGGCCGCGCCCATCACCATCACGCTCGCCCGCTGACCCCCGCACCGCCCCGCGCGGCCCCTCCGGCCGCCGACGGGTTGTCCGAGGCCCGTGCCGGGCTGTGCACAACGCCGTACTCGCGGGCGAAGCGGTTGGCCTCCGCGGCCGAACCGGTCATCCGGTGCAGCCACAACCCGTACGCCACCGACTCCATCTGCTCCTGCGTCAGATACAGCCGCCACCGCTTGATCCCGTGATCACACGATGCCGAACGGACCTGCTCCGCCAGCCCATCAGTCGGCGGAACTCGCAGTCCGCCGGTGAGGCCGACGAACACGCGCAGCGCCGCCATCTGCGACGGGATCAGCTCCACCACCTGCCGGTCCGCTTCCTCCCCGCCGGACGGGGGCTCGGCCCGGGGGCGGGAGCAGCCGTAGGCGAGGGTGTCATGGCCGTACGAAGTCGGGCGGGCAGCCCACCGCACGGGCCGGCCCTCCAGAGCCGACAGCTCCGCGCGCTCCTCCCGCCCGGCAAGCTCCACCAGTCCCTGACTCTCCAGCGCGTTCACCTGTTGCTGGTGCGGCGGGAGGAGCTCCGCGTCGAGCGTCCAGCCGTGCCCGGCCGCCTGCCCACGCTCGCACAGCGCCTCCAGCACCGACAGCGCCCTCTCCCAACTCCTCATCCCACTCCCCCGCGTTGCGTGCCGCGCCTGTACGCGTCCGCCGACGGTAGACGTCAATGCCGGTCCAGGCAGCGCCAAGGCGGGGAAGGCCAGCCCATCGGGGGAACCCGTCCGGCGCTCAGCGCACTCTCGGTAAGCCGGCGGATTCACGGCCTGGCGGCCGACGAGGGGCTCGGAGGAAGCGGAGGAAGTGGCAGCCGCGACCGCCGACGCCCCTCACGGCGGGCAGGAGATCATGGTCTCGGGGGCGGGATGGTTGGCGTAGGGTGGAGCAATCCGACGCGGGGTGGAGCAGCTCGGTAGCTCGCTGGGCTCATAACCCAGAGGTCGCAGGTTCAAATCCTGTCCCCGCTACTGAAACCTGAGGGGCCAGCACGATGTGCTGGCCCCTCAGGCATATCCAGCCCCGGGGCACGCGTTGCAGCACGCGCGCCGGACAGGCCGAACTGCGCCGTGAGCACGACGGGACGCCGGCAAGTAGGGCGTCGTGCGAAGTGCAGCACCGACCGGCACGCATGCGCGCGGGCGCAGTCGGATTCCCCAAATGGCTGAGCACCAGCGGCCTGAAAATCGTGTGGCTTGAGACGACGGCCAAGGACATCGTCCGGGATCGACTCGCTGGGGCTCCCGGCCGCCTGCTGTGTACCCACGTCCGTTACCGAGGCAAGGACGGGCTCACGGTTCAGCTTGTACCCGTGTACGAACGGATCCTCCCTCGTTCCGAGTCCAAGCCTCTCCTGGCAGTGAACGAGGTCACTTCGTGAAAGCTACGACCTGCCATACCAATCTGGGTTGATGGGTGCGTCGCGTCCGCGGTTGAGCTGAGCCATGAGCTCGCGGTTATCCACTCCGCGCCAGGTCGGGCGGCAGCCGACCTGGCGGGTCCCTCTCGTCGCGAGTAGTGCCTCCCGTCTGCGGAGAGGAAACGGGAAACAGTGCCATTTGCCTTGTCCGTCCAGTCAGGGGTGCCGCACTCTTTCGTGCAGCAACCCTCTTGCACCTGGATGGACGGTCCTGGAGGTTTCCGTGCTGCAGCCGTCCAGCAAGTTCGGCGAAGAGCTGAGGAAGCGGCGCTTGGGCGCCGGATGGAGTCTCACAGCGCTATCCGCCGTCGTGCACTACAGCAAGGCGCAGTTGAGCAAGGTCGAACGAGGCATCAAAGCGCCGAGCCGTGATCTGGCTCGGTTGTGCGACGCCGCCCTCCACGCCGGCGGAGCGCTGATCGCTTTGGTCGCCCCGCCCGTTACTGACGTGCCGAAGGAACCGGCTCCCTACGGGGTCAATGAGGAGGAATGGGTGATGCGGCTGTCACCGGATGGTTCGAGCGGTTTTCAGCCCGTGGACCGGCGGCAGGTCGTGAGCGCCGGGGCAGCCTCGTTGATGAGCTGGCGTACGGGCGGCCAGGGCCGCGTATCGCCGACCGGGGGCGTGGGGATGCTGGATGCATCCCGTTCGCTGTTCACGCACTACCGGCGGCTCGGCCAGAGCGTTGAGCCCGGCTTCCTGCTGCCCGGGCTGATAGCGCAGACCCATACGCTGCGGGAGTTGTCCGCGCACGTGGATTCCCGCACCCGCCAGGAGTTGCTGGCGCTGGGCTCCCGGTACGCCGAGTACGTCGGCTGGCTGGTGCAGGAGACGGGTGACGAGCAGGCGGCGCTGTGGTGGACGCAGCGTGCGGTGGACCTTGCTGCAGCCGGTGGCGACCGGGCACTGGCCGGGTATGCACTGGTCCGGCGGGCCCTGGTCACGCTGTATCAGGACGATGCCGAACAGACCGTTGCTCTGGCACGCCGGGCGCAGAGCGGCACGCTCCCGCCGCGGATCCGGGGTCTTGCCGCGCAGCGCGAGGCGCAGGGGCACGCTCTCGCCGGCGATGGTGACGCGTGCTTGCGCGCTCTGGACCGGGCCCGGACACTGCTGGCCCGCCAGGAAAGCGAGGGCGACTCTCCGGTGATCGGCAGCATGCATCTGCCTGACTCGGTCGGCATGATCACCGGGTGGTGTCTGTTCGATCTCGGCCAGATGCGGAAGGCAGCCGAGGAATTGGACCGCCAACTCGCGCTGGTCGCGCCTGATGCGGTGCGCACGCAGGTGCGCTACGGCGTACGCCGGGCGCTGGCTTATGCGTCGCACGGCGAGATCGACCACGCCTGCGCATTGGCGGAGCCGCTGCTCGATGGGGTCGTGGCCGTCCGGTCCGCGACCGTGACGATCGATCTCCGTCGCCTCGCCCGCGTTCTGGCCCGCCATTCCGGCCACGCCCTGGTGCGCCGGCTGGAGCCACGCCTGGCAGCGCTATCCCGACTCCCTGTCTCCTGAGAGGAACCTGGCATGCCCGACGTGTTCATCAACTACCGCACGGGGGACGGCAATGACATCGCCGCCCTGATCGACAACGAGCTTGCCAACCGTTTCGGCAAGGACCGGGCGTTTCGCGCCTCGCGGTCCATCCTCCCGGGCTCCACCTACCCCGACGCCCTCCTCACGAACGTGCGCCGCAGCGCACTGGTGCTGGCGGTTATCGGGGCCGACTGGCTCAACTTCCAGTCCCGGCTGAGCGATCCGGAGGACTGGGTCCGCAAGGAGATTGTGGAGGCGTTCACCTGCGGGGTGCCGGTGGTGCCCGTCCTCGCAGGCAGGGGGACGGAACGCCTGCGCAAGGAAAGACTGCCGGACGAGCTGGCGAGGCTGGCCGAACTGCAGTCCGTGCGGCTGGACACACAGAACGCACAAGCGGACCTGAAGCGCCTGGGCGACCTGGTAGCCGAGATGGTTCCCGAGCTGTACGACCTCGAGCACGCCGAAGTACCGGCGCCTGATCCCGGCTCCGTGTCCAATTCGGCCGGCGCCGTCAGCGGAACGGCCGTGCAGAGCCGGGACTTCACCGGAGACGTCGGCAACACCGTGATCAAAGGGTCAACCGGTCCCGTGCATTCCGGCCAGGGAAACATCTACCAGAACTCGCGCCATGTTTCGGGTGATCGGCACTACTCGGGCGACGGCATGACGAGCATCGAGGGTGATCAGCACGGTGACATCCGCCACCGGTTCGGTGACTCGGGCCAGCCCGAGGGCAACGGACGGTGAGCGATACGTCCACCACGCGTATCGAGCGGCCCGGCGGCCCGGTGCACGCCGGCTCGGGCGACTTCTACAGCTACACCGTCAATGTGGACCTTGGCGACCAGGAGGCACCCGGCCGAAGTCCGCGCCGCATCGCAGATGACCAACTCCGCCTTCTCCGGCAGCAGTTCGTCGACCCCACCGGGATGGGCAGGGCACGCCGTGTGCTCGACGGCAGCAGCACCGTGATCCTGCACGGCGCTCCTGGCAGCGGCAGGACTGCGGCAGCATGCGTCCTGCTGTACGAGGTTCACCAGGGCGCAGGTATCTTCCGCGAGCTTCTGCCCGGCGAGGAGGAGGGGGCCCTCACCGATCCCGGTCTGGTCGGCGTCGGTGACCGGCTGCTGCTGAACCTTGCCGAGGCGGACGTCTCCCAGTGGGCTCAGACGCGCAGGGACCTGTCGGCGCTGCGCCAGGCCGTGCGGGAACAGCAGGCGCATCTGGTGGTCGTCATGCCGCATGACGGCGCCTTGGAGTCTCACCTCCAACCGTACCGGGCCGATATCGCGCGCCCGCCGGACATGGAGGTCTTCCGGCGGCATCTGCGGCTCCATCGGATACCGCACGAGGAGTACCTGCTTCCCGCCCCGGCGCTGGATGAATTCCTGGAAGAACAGCCGCCGATGGAGGAGATCGCACACTTCGCCGACCGCGTGCGCCGAGCCCGTGCAGCGTTTCCGGTACGTGACGGGTTCGCCACCTGGTGCAAGCAGTCCCGCGACGCACGCACGCAGTGGCGCAACGAAGTCGCCAATCTCGTCGCGACACAGTGCGCCGCTCCACAGCGGGCGCTGCTGTTCGCCACCGCCATGCTCCACGGCACGCATGCTGACGTCATCCACCGCGGCGCCGCACTCCTGCTCAGCACCCTCAACACGCCGCAGGACGAGACGCCTTCACTCGAAGGCAAAGACCTGGCCGAGCGTTTAAAGGAGATCTGTGCAGCAGCCGGGCCGGACGGCCGCGTGCGGTTTGACAAGCTGGACTACGACGCCGCGGTCCGCGCTCACTTCTGGGACCACATGCCTGACCTGCGGCACCCGTTCAGCACCTGGACCGCCCAGAGTACGGAGCTGGACGATCCGCATATCACTTCGGACCTGCGCAAGAGACTGGTGAGCCGGCTCGCCGACCAGTACTTGCGCACCGGACGGGGAAACGATTTGGCATTCCTGGCGGAGGAGTGGAGCACTGCGCCCACAAGCCGTGCCCGGCTGGAGGCCGCTGTAGACACGCTGGCCTGCGGTCTCCACGACCCGCGCTACGGCCGAAGTCTGCGGATGCTCGTCTACTCCTGGTGTAGGGACAAGCAGTTGACGGGGAACCTCGCGCATGTTCTCCTACGCGCCTGCACCGACGTGATTGCACCTACCCACCCCGATCAGGCCGTGACCCGCCTGCATCACCTGGCCCGCCGAGAACGCGGCGCCACCCCCGCTCTCGATGCCTTGTGCCGCCTTGCAGCGACCAGTGCCCGACTTCGCCGCCGCATGCTCGACCGCCTCACCCGTTATTCGGCCGCACCGACCGTCGACGCCCGCCTCTTCCTGCGGATCTGCGATCCCGTGGCACTCACGGACCCAGCAGGCGCACCGCGCCCGCTCATCGACGAAAAGGGCGTCCAGGACTGCGCGGTAGCAGGCTGGGCGGAGGCGCTCGCCCGACTGCCGCAGCCGCACTGGCAGCCGTACGCCGAACGATGGCTTCACACGGCCTGCACCGCCGACAGCCATCGCGACCGGCTGCTCGCTCTGCTAGTCGATGCCGCAGGCCGAAACGGCAGCGCCCTCGCAGCGCTGTACTCAGCCGCCCGCGCCGCAGAGCCCACCGCCCCCGGTGGACGGGCATCCGGCGCCGCAACCACCGAACGCCTGCTCCAGAAGATCTCCACGGCCCAGGGCCTGCGCCCGCCGGCCGCACCGACTCCACCCGCACCGCCCAGGGGGACTACACGATGACCACTGGCCGCAAGACGACGACCGTTTTCCTCACCGTCCTGTGTGCCCTACTGCTGACCATCCTCGGCCTGGTGCAGGAGTGGCCCACATGGGCGTGGGCCGCCCTGGCCCTTGCCGTCGCCGGTGCTCCCGCGGCAGCCTTCAAGATCGCCGCGATGCGTCGCGGCTCTCTACCCGCCGACTTCACGAACTTCCTCCCCGCCGCCCCGATCGAGCGCAGGGAACACCACGTCAGCCGCGTCGCACTGCCCAGCCAATGGGCCGACTACGACTTCGTGTTCTCCGCCACCGTACGCTGGCACCCCCTCGAAACCCACGGCGACGACCCCGTCCTCAACCCGGCAGGCCTCGCCGTCGAAGCGGTGCTGGACCGCGCCCGCACACTCACCGAACAACGGGAACCCGGCCGGGCCTCACTCGTCCAGCACGAACTGAACGGTGCCCTCGGCAGAATGCGCCCGGACCACACCGGACACCTCCAAGTCATGGCAGAAAACATCACGCTCACCTTGCACGAACCCGACCAGGAACGGCTGACCAAACTCGCTGAGGTCCGCAAGGACAAGGCAGTCTGGGAACACCAGCGCAAATACGAGCAGAGCAAGCGCGAATACCTGGGCGACGACGTACTCAAGGACACCGGCAGCGCGGTGGTCTGGTGGCTGGCCAAGAACGACAACCACATAGAGAAGACCGTGGCAGACCTCGGTCTCCTTGCCCAGCTCACATCCGCAGCCAACGACACCGACATCCCCGAGCGGCTTCAGGACCTCATCCCCACGTCCAACGGGCCCTCCACTCCTGTCGAACGGGAACCGACAGCCTCTGACCACTTCGAGGCCTTCCTCACCGGCATGGGCTTCACCAGCGAAGATGGCCGACGGGGAATGCTCACCAAGCAGATCGCCGACATCATCAGAACGCAGGACAAACACGAGACGGCCGATGAACTGCTGCGCCGCTACGACCCACCAGCAGCCTTCACCGCCCACGCGGACGAGCCGGAAGAGCCAGAACACCCCAGATGACGCAGACGGCCGAATACCCGGAGTCCGAGCTCTACTTGAAGGAGAACCATGGACAGCGAGTTGGCCGCATTGACCGCGTCGGGAGCAACCACCCTGGTCTCGCTCATGGTCACCGATTCCTGGACACACGCCCGCGAGCTCCTGCGGCGGTTCCTCTCACGCAGCGATCCAGGCAACTCCACGATCAACGACCTGGACGCCGCGCGGGCCCGGCTCCTCACCTCCGAGTCCACAGGCCATCCACACGGGGCCCGCGACACCGTCGAACAGTGGGACGCATACCTACGACATCTGCTGGAGTCTCGCGCCGTCTCCGGCGCCGAACTGCGCGAACTGCTCACGTCGTTGCAGCACCTCCAGAGCGAAGCGGCGCGGCCGGGCACCGTACACAACAACATCAACGACGGAGTACAGCACGGCCCAGTAATCCAATCAGGCCGGATCACCGGACTCACCATCCACGCCCACCACCCCGACCCGCCACAGGACTGAGTTCTGAGCACACCCATGCAGCGGCGTGACCTCAAATATCAACCCCCTGGTTTCGTGGAGCCCTATCTATGCAGCCAACTCCTCGGTGAAACCGGCCCAGTAGTCGTGTTCGCAGTCGATCGGGGTCTGTACGCTCACCGGTGTAATTGATGATCATGGAAGAGACATCAAGTGACTGACACCGTGACCGAGTCCGTGGCCGCCGATGACCTGGCGG